>JBKJVY010000222.1:0-4652 GCA_046717185.1 Thermoanaerobaculia bacterium | reverse complement strand
TCGACCTGGTCGATGGCATCGCCTGGCCGACGGAGGGGGGCGCTACCGTCGTCTATGTCGTCAGCAAGCCGATCGCCTCGGCGGCGCTCGCGAGCTCGCCGTGCCCGATGACGATGGCGCGCGCGCTTACCGCCCTCCGAAACGCCGGCTGGGTCGAGGTCACACTCGACTCCGCGGGCAAGTCCGACTACTTTGCCAGCGGCACGCCGTTCGGTGGAGCCAGCCGCGAGCAGGAGGTGGGCGGCAACTATTGGTCGTCCAAGCTGCGGAAAGCGAGCGGCCGCGCGGCCGGCAGCGTGGAACACAAGGAGCGCGGCGGCTTCCGGTTCGACCTTCCCCTGTCGAGCCCGAAGATCAATGAGGTCAGCGAAAGCGACAGGTCGCGGGGCCACCGAGCCGACAAATCGTCGGCGACGCCGTCGGAGCAGGCCGTAACAGCAGCCTACCGTGCGGTGCGGGAGGCGGCGCTGAAGAAGGACTGGCATGGCCTCCTCGCGGCGCAGGGTTTCGATCCCAGGCAGATCGCGGCCATCCGCGGCCTTGACGGCATCGACGCCGACCTCGCGGTCTTCGCGGACCGCTTTCTGAAGCCGGGCACCGCGGACGAGTTCCAGAGCGACGCCGGCTACGGGGCGGTGCGGGGCGAGGGCGCTAACTCGAAGGGCGCAAAGTTCATCAACTACTACTGGTTTTCACTCTGCCAGGGGAAGCTGGTGCTTTTCAGCGTCACCAAGAATCCGCAGTGATTGCGGACGCCCCAGCAAATCAGGACTGACCCCACGACGACCGCCACGACGACCGCTACTCGTCGCGGCTGACGGGGCCACGACGCGCCTTGACGCGCGCGCGTTGACCCTTCGCCTCGAGCCGCCGCTCACGCGCCGCCTTGGTGGGCCTGGTCTTCTTCCGCGACCACGGCCGCCGGATGGCCTGCCGCAACAGCGCCACGAGACGAGCCCGGGCAGCGGCGCGATTCTGGGCCTGAGTACGGTGCTCGCGGCTGTCGATCAAGAGCACACCCTCCTGGGTCATCCTCTTGCCCGCCAGCACGAGCAGCCGCGCCTTCACGTCCTCCGCCAGCCGCGACGCCGCGACGTCGAAGCGAAGTTCCACCGCGGTCGAGACCTTGTTGACGTTCTGTCCCCCGGGACCCGACGCGCGCACGAAGCGCTCGTCCAGCTCGTGATCAAAGATGATGAGGGTGGGCGTTACGTGGAGCATTCGGAACAACGGTAGCTCAAGGCTGACCCCTCATCATGCATGAGGCCGGTACACTGAAGCATGGGAGGCGACATGAAACGCTCTGCGTCCGTTTTTCTCGCGATTCTTCTGTTCGTCGCCGCGGTCGAGCTGCCCGCCGTGGAGCCGACCGATGTCAGCAAGACCTGGGATATCGTTTACTCGAACTCCGGCGAGACCGAACTGCGCCTCGATCTCGTCCAACCGGCCGCGGCGAAGGTGCCGGGGCCCGCAGTTCTCGTGATTCACGGCGGGGCGTGGCGTGAGGGCGCCAAGGAGGAGAATCGGAAGCTCCTCGTCGACTTCGCGCGGCGCGGGTATGTGGCGATCTCTCCGCAGTACCGCTTCTGTCCGAAGGATCGGTTTCCCGCGCAGATTCTCGACGTCAAGGCGGCGGTGCGGTGGCTTCGCGCGAACGCCTCGTCATTGAAGGTGGATCCGGCTCGAATCGGGGCGATGGGCTTTTCCGCGGGCGGCCATCTCGCGCTCATGCTGGGGCTCACGGGACCGGCCGACGGCTTCGACGCGGCGGTGCCCGCATCCGCTCCGAGCTCCCGCGTGCAGGCAGTCGTGGGGTTCTATCCGCCGATCGACCTCGCCGCGCCCGACTTCACCGAGTTCGCGAAGGGTCTCGTGAAGGACTTCCTCGGCGCCAGCGCGAAGGAGAGGCCCGACCTCGCCGCGAAGGCTTCCCCGCTCACGTTCGTGAACCGGGGGGACGCTCCGGTGCTCCTGTTTCAGGGCACGAGCGACGAGCTCGTCCCCGAGTCTCAGGCCGTACGCTTCGCCCGGGCGCTGACGGGCGCCGGTGTGCCGGGACGCGTCGAGCTCCTCGTCGGCGCGAAGCACGGGTTCGCCGGCGAGGAATACACCGAGGCGATGGAGGACGCGTTCGACTTCTTCGCGCGGCACCTGAAAGCGCCGGCCGCACCGCGCGCGGCGCGCTGACCTCGGGAAGTCCCGACCGGGCCGACCATCTCCATCCCGTGACCGCCTAACTTCCGAGCCGGGCCCGGATCGCCGCGAGAGTCGCGAGCGCCTCGGCGTCGCGCTTGTACTTCAGGTTCTCGCGGGCGAGATCGAGGGCGCGTTCGAGATTGATCCCGGCGTCCGCGTAGAGCTGCGCGAGCGCGCCGAGCGTGTAGACCTCGCCCGCCGCGACCGGCCGCAGGTAACCCCGCTCGGCCTCCCGGAGGTTCCGCTCCGCCGCTTCGCTCTGCCCGAGCGAGCGGGCGAGGAGGTACGCTCGGTGAGGTACCACCGGATCCGGGGAGTCCTTTCGCAGAGCCTCGTAGGCCGCAAGGGCTTCCGCGGCGCGTCCCGTAGCCTCCAGGAGCTCCGCCTCGTGCAGCCGGAGATCGTCCGTCTTCGGACCGAGCCGCGACGCCGCCTCGAGGTGCGGCCGCGCCGCCTCGGGGCGTCCCGAGTCGATGAGGGTGCCCGCCCTCATGATCTCCGCCCAGGCGGCGAGCGGAGGGACTCCGGCCTGGCGCGCGAGGGCCGCAGCGCGCGAGTACGCCGCGTGCGCCGCGCCGAAGTCCTTTGCCTCCCCGAGCCAGCGCCCGAGCGCGGCCGCCGTATGGAACTCGGCAACCGCGGCGCCGAGCGGCGGGAGGAGGCGGCGCGCCTCGTCGGCGCGCCCGAGGCCCATGAGCGCCTCCACCTGGGTGGCCGTGACCGCGGGGTCGTTCGGGTAGACCGCCGCTTCGGCCGCCCGGGCCGTCCACGCGAGCGCGTCGTCGAAGCGATGCGCGTAGCAGGCCAGCCGGGCCGAGAACAGGAAGGCCTCGAACGTGGGCTGGATCGCGAGCGAGCGGCCGAGCGATTCGCGAGCCCTCGCGAGCAACGCCGGCTCGTATGCCTTCTTCGCTTTCTCGAAATACGCCTCAGCGAGCTGGACGTGGACCGGGTAGAGACGAGGCTGCTCGATGACCCGACGCGAGTAGAAGCGGATCCGGTCGTCGGCGCTCGCGGATCGGCTGACCTCCTCCCCAGCGCAGCCGGCGATCGGCAGCGCCGCCAATGCGACCAGCGCCAACGAGCCGACGCCCGGGCGCTTAGTGCGGCGCGGCGAGGTACGGGAACGTCGCAAGGAACGGCCGATCGTTGGCCGTCGGCGCGGCTGCCACCGGATTGGTGAAGACCATCGGATCGCCGTCGTTGCCGAGTATGTCGATGATGTCGTCCGTCAGGAGCCGTCCGTTCGGGAAGCCCGCCGGCCTCGAGGTGTCGAAAATCACGGCGTCGGGCACCACCCCCATCTTCATCCAGTGGTCGCTCGGGTCGAGGCCGTTCAGCTCGTCGTTTCCCGCCACCTGCGAGCGGAGGTTGCGCCCGGCGTGCTCGTCGTCCGGGCCGTTCACGTTCGGGACGTCCGACTTCGCCCACACGAGGATCGTCGAGTTCCCGTCGCCATGAGAGCGAAGAATGTCCGCAAGCGGCATCTCGAGAACGATCGCCGCGACGTTTCGTCCGCTCCGCAGCCCGTTGATGAAGGGGTCGTCGCGGAGCCCCGCGAAGAGCTGAATCCGCTCGCGCGCCCGGCGGCCGAGGCCTCGAACGTCGAGCGACGGAGCGCCGGTCTCGTCGAATGTGATCGTGAGCGTGAGGTCGGGCCGGACGGCTTCCGGGTTCTCGATCGTTCCCCCGAAGAGGCGCACGGCCTCAGAGTCTTCGAAGGTCACGCGGCTGTGGCGGTCGATCAAGATTCGAAGCGTGAGATCCGACGGAAACGTGTAGCTCGTGGCGGACACCGGAATCGCCGGGTTCGTGGCAAGGCTCAGGACGAGGTTCGCCCCGCTCGTGAAGACGTGGAGATCGGTGAGGCGCGCGTCGTGCCTGCCGATCTGAATCAGAAGAGGCGTATCGCCATGATCCGCCGCCGGCGAAGGAACCGAGGCCGTCCACACCAGAACCGCGGCGCACAGTACGGAAGCCCTCCGGGACAAGCCCTTCATGTCGCGTTCTCCCCTTTGAATTTTTGGTGAAGCGCGCCAATTCTGGGGGGAACGAGCCCGAACGTCAAGCCGTCCCGGAGGCTCGACCGGCCCCGAGTTTTCGGGCGGCCCGGCGGAACGCCCCGGCGTGGCCTCAGCTCTTCGGCGCGCCGACCTTGATCCAGGAGGCCCACATCTTGCTGTCCGCCTCTAAGTAGCCGAGCTCCACCGCCTCGCCCTCCTTCAGCTCTCCCCCTTTTACGCGGGTCGAGTCGTTCCAGAGGATCGTCAGGGCGACGCTCTTCCCGTCGGTGACGGTCATCGACCGGTTGGCGACGTCGAGCGCCGAGATCGTTCCGGACACCTTCTTTTCGCCCGCCTTCTTGTCCCCGGCGACCATCGCAAGGGAGACGGCGAATATCGCGAGAGCAAACAGGACCGTGAGCTTCTTCATGTTTCCTCCAATCCGGAGCGGTG
>JBKJVY010000221.1:0-3339 GCA_046717185.1 Thermoanaerobaculia bacterium | reverse complement strand
ATACCGGCTCCCGGATGGACGAGATCATCTTCCAGGAGTTCAAGGGCACCGGGAACACGGAGCTCGTGCTCGACCGCGACCTCTTCAACCGCCGGATCTTCCCCTGCATCAACATCTCGCAGTCCGGGACCCGCAAGGAAGAAAAGCTCTACGCCCCCGAAGAGCTGCCGAAGATCGTCAAGCTGCGCCGCGCCCTCGTGGCCGTGGACAAGATCCAGGCGATGGAGCTCGTGCTCGGAAGGCTCTCGAAGTTCCCGACGAACGCGGCCTTTTTGAAGAGCTTCTAGCCACTCTCTCACGTTCGGACTGTCCACCGCCCTGCGCCCTGCTCGGCGCGCAAAAGTATCGAAATCTCACGGTCTCAGCGGGATAGGCAGGAGACGGAGCCCGAAAAGTGTTGCGCGGCCGACTCCCACCGCGCGTTCGAATCTTCCGCTTGACCCCTCGCGGTCGCGGACATAGGCTGCGAGAAAACGCGGGGAAAACTCAATGGACGTCCAGTCAAAACGGCGCCGTTTCGGGCCCGATCGGGTCTTGCATACCCGGATCGTTACAGGACCGGCCTACGCGCAGGAGCAGAAGTCCATAGACGAATTCCGCCAGACCTTTGGCCCAACGCCGGGTGACCGGAATGCCCACAGTAATGAGGAGGAGGTTCCATGAGGTTCCCTCGTGGTTTCGCGGTTCTTCTGGGGATCGGCGTCTTTCTCTCCGCCGCGAACGAGGCCACGGCCGCGAAAGCGGGCGGGAAGGCAGCGTTGGGCGGAGCGTCCCCGACTCCGCGCGCGATCGAGCTCGCTCGCGCCCTCGACATTCCGGAGCTGGGTCTGAAAGTGCGTTACCCGGAGGGGTGGTCCGTGCCGCCCAAACGATTCACCAACATGCACGAAATCTTGAACGTGCCGTTCGACAAACAGGCGACTGTCCCGGCAACGGCGAAGATCAAGATCACCACGGAGGAGGGGCGGGACCACGCCGAAGCGCTGCTTCGGGTGCGCCAGATCGCATTCGCCGTCGGCGCGCCAGCGTCGGCGTTCGTCGAGATCGGCGGCTGGCCGGCCGTACAGCACAGTCACATCGAGAAGGTCCAGCAGCGCGGTAGGGACCGGCAGAGGAATCCCGGTGATAAGAGGCTCACGAGCACGACCGCCATCGCCGCCGGGAGCCGCCTCGTCCGTCTGGAAGCGATCCTCCCGCTCGGGGCGGTCCCCCTTCTGATCGAGAAAGCGAAGGCGGTCGGTCTCAGCATCATCTTTCTGGAGTCCGGCGACCCCATGAAAGTTCAGGAGGAGCTCGACCACGCTCGCGAGAATCCGATTCAGCGGACGCCGCGGCCGGTCGCTCCGCCGGCCGGGCCCGCCGCCGGGATCGGTCTCTTTTCCTCCGAGGCCGTTGCCGCGCCCGCCAACCAGCGGATCATCACGGACAACTTCGGGGAGCTGGAGATCGCGGTTTCGCCGAACGGCAGGAACATCGTCGTCGGCAACCAGAGCCTCTGGGCAGCTTCGCAGGACGGCGGCTCTACCTTCCCCTTCTCCGGAGCCATCGGGTTCACCGGAGGCGATCCCTCTCTCGCGTGGGGGCAGGGGGGCCGGTTCTACTACGCGGGCATCCGCGGAGGCTGCCAGGCCGCGGATCTAGCCGGGCCATACGGATACACGTGTACTGGAATCGCTCGCTCGGACAATAACGGTCAGACTTTTCCGTTCGTCGGGAACGCCTCCGTCTGTCCGAACGGCGACCCCGACCCCGTTAACCCGCCGAACGGCGAGCCCGCCGGCGACTGCTTTCCGGACCAGGAGCACATCGCGGCGGATCGAGTGAACGCCGGGCCAGCAGGCGCGGATCAGGTCTACAACACGTGGAGGAATTTCGTCACGAACCCCAACGATCAGGATCCGGCGCTGACCTGTTCTCAAGACAGCGGCGTGACGTGGACTGCGCCGGTGACCGTGGGAAACGGAGCCTTCCCCCGGATCACAGCCGGCCAGAACGGAATCGTTTATGTCGTTTACGAGGACGGCGCCAGCTGGATGCTTCGAAGGTATAGCTCCTGCGCGACCGGGCTGGTGGCGCAGGGCGTCGCGATTCCGATCACGGCGATGACTCCGATCATCTGCCCGTTCGTCGGGCATGACCGGTGCGACCAGAACCCGTCCAGCCAGACGATCGCGGTGGACGACACGAACCCGAACCACGTCTACTTCGCCTACGCCGAAGACGCGGGCGGCGGCAGCGACACCGTCTTCGTCCAGGACTCCCTGGACGGCGGGCTGACGTGGCCCGCGGCGAGGACTGTCCAGGTCAACAGCGCCGTGCCCGGGAAGCGGATCATGCCCTGGGTCTGCACGACGGGCGGTGAGGCCTTCGTCACGTGGTACGACCGGCGCGCCGCAACCCCCTGCCCGGTTCCTCCGTGCGCGGCGCCCAACGACGTCACGGACTTTTACGCAGGAAGCGCAAGTCTCAATCTCCTGGGAAACCTGGTCGCCGGAGGCGACTTCAAGATCTCGGAAGTGGCCGATAACTGGTGCGCCTCGGGATGGGTGTGCGGAACCCGCGAAGTGGCGAGCGCGGAGGGGTGCTCCGTCCAGCCTCAGCTTGCCGGCTTTTGCCGGGACAGCTGCGCCAACCCATCGCCTCCGCCGGGGGGGACGGACACGCAGACAGCCTGCGACTTTTCCGACGGATGCGCCGGAGGCGAGACGTGCTGTACCGACGGCGGCTGCCCCAAATACGGCGACTACAACGGCAGCGCGTGCGCGGCCGGGCGGCTCTTCGCCTCCTGGGCCTCGCGCCTCGCGCCCGCGACGATTCCCCCGGACCTGGACAACCGGCCGGACATCTTCTTCGCCGGCGTAATCGTGGGCGACGTTCCTGTGATCACGGTGCCTGGCTACGTGAGTTTTCCGGACACGTGTGTGGGATCGACGAGCACGGCGACGTTGAACGTGTGCAACACGGGGACGGCGAACCTGGAGGTGACGTCGATAACGGACAACAGCACGCAGTTTGCGGTGACGACGCCGTCGTCGGGTTATCCGGTGGTGATCAGTCCGGACTTCTGCTTCCCGTTCCAGGTGACCTTCACGCCGACGAGCTCTGGGGCGAAGACCGCGACGATCACGATCAACAGCAACGACCCGTCCAACCCTGCGGTTCAGGTTCAGGCGTCGGGCACGGGGACGGTCCCGGACGTGCGGGTGAGCGGCTCGACGACGTTCGGGGATGTCTGCGGGGGCGATCAGGCGGAGAAGGTCGTCAACGTGTGCAACGTGGGCGGATGCAACCTTTCGGTGATTTCGGCGGCCTTCGTGCCGGCCTGCCCCGACTTCATGC
>JBKJVY010000220.1:0-2515 GCA_046717185.1 Thermoanaerobaculia bacterium | reverse complement strand
GATATCAATTGCTCGGCCTTCGCGGCGTCGGTTTTTCGTACGCCCCTTCCGGCGGCGGAAGGGTGTGGATGGTGTGAAAGTGACGATCGAGCGCGAACCAATACATCGGCACGATGGCGCGCTCGGTCCGCGCCTTTCCGACGGTCCGCCAGGCGCGGGGCGCCTCCAGCCTCGGGTCCCACTCGATCGCGAACTTCTCGCCGCCGAGACTCATCTCGACAAGAGGGCGCTTCCGAATCTCTTCGGACGTGAACGCGACCGTCTCGCGGCCGGCGGCGACCGATAGGAACGTCTTCTTCGGAGGATGAAGCCGGTTCGGGGTCTTCTCTCCCGAGAGCCCCTGCCACGGGGAAGCGCCGTACACGCGCATGAGAAAGGGCACCGAGGTTGGAAGCCCGACGTCCGCGTAGCGGGAAGACGGTTGCGCGCGGCGCCAGGATTCGACGGTCGTGTACACGGCCGGGAGAGCCGGAAGCTTCCGACCGGCGAGAGGTCCCGACAGGGCCGCACCCGTCGCGGCAGACCAGTACGTCCCGGTCTCGAGGTCTCGAAGCACGAGCGTGTCCCGCCAGAGTGCGCCCGAGTTCTCGAATGTCAACAGGCGGTCGCCGACCTGCCGGCTATATACGGCCGCGACGTTCGTGAGCGCGCACCGGGCGACGACCCAGGCGCCGGCATCGTCCCGGTCGTTGATGACTTCCACCCGGTCGAGGAGGCCGATCGGATACGCGATCGCGTCGGCGCCGCGCTCGAGGCCGATGACGCGCGCGTTGCCGCGCGGAAGGTCCGGGTGATCGGACGCGCTCACCTTTCGCGGGTCGGTCGCGGACTTCATCTTTCCGGGCGGCATCATCTGAACGATGGGATCGGCGTCGACGACCGCGAGTTGCGGTTTTGTCTGGTAGCCCGAAGTCAGGCATCCGGCCGCGAAGACGGCGGAGGGAAGGAGGGCCGCGAGAGCCCGGGGTCTCAAGCCGGGACGGAGGCGGGCTCGCGGATCACGGATGCCGCCGGCATCCCGCCGGCGTCCCGCACGACCCGACGGTAGTCAGCGTCGCGCTCGAAGGGCTCGCGGCCCGACTCCCGGATCAGCCGTTCGAACTCGACACGCGTCAGCCCGGAGGCGGTGGTCGCGCCGGCGGCGTGCGTGATCGTCTCGTCGACGACCGTTCCCACGAGGTCGTCCGCTCCGAAGAAGAGCGCCACCTGGGCGAGCCGCGTTCCGATCTGGATCCAGTACGCCTTGACGTGCGGAAAGTTGTCGAGCAAGAGGCGTGAAGCCGCGATGACGCGGAGGTCGAGCTGTCCGGAAGTGGCCGGCAGGTGCGCGAGCGGCGTGTTCTCGGGGTGGAAGGCGAGCGGGATCAAGCCCGTAAATCCGCCCGTTTCGTCCTGCAGGGCGCGCAGCCGCAGGAGGTGATCCACGCGGTCTTCGACCGTCTCGACGTGGCCGTAGAGCATCGTGGCGTTCGTTCGGACCCCTTCCCGGTGGCACTCGCGCGCGATCTCCAGCCATCGCTCGCCCGAGATCTTGTTGCGGCAGATCACGTCCCGGACCTTCCTCTCGAAGATCTCGGCTCCGCCTCCCGGGCACGAGTCCATGCCGGCCGCGCGAAGGTCGCGGATCGTTTCGACGATCGACCGGTTTCCGACACGCGCGATCCAGTCGATCTCGACCATCGTGAACGCCTTCAAGTGGACGCCGGGAAACCGCTCCTTCAAGGCGCTCAGAAGGCCGGTGTAGTACTCGTACGGCCACGTCGGGTGGAGGCCCCCGACGATGTGGAACTCGGTGACCGCTTCGCTGTAACCGCGACCCGCTTCTTCGACGCACTCGTCGATCGCGAGCTCGTAGCCTCCCGGCTCGTTCACTTTCTTTGCCCAGGCGCACAGCGCGCAGTCGACCCAGCAGAGGTTGGTCGGGTTCAAGTACCGGTTCACGTTGTAGTGGGCGACGTTGCCGTGGCGCTCTTCGCGGACGAAGTTGGCCAGGCGTCCCAGGCCGAGGAAGTCCCGGGTGCGAAAGAGTCGGACGCCGTCGTCGAAAGAAAGCCGCTCACCGGAGAGAACCTTTTCGGCGATCGCCGCCAGGTCGGACTCACGGAAGGTGGACGCGAAGCGAGCCGTCGCGTCGCTCAAGGGATGGCCGGTTTCGTGACCGGCTGGTAGGGAGAGTCGGTTCCGACGTCCTCGATGAACGGCTGGAGGGAGTTGTAGCAGTCCCAACAGTACTTCTGCTCCGGACGGAAGCGGAAGTCAACGACGGTTCCGACGGCCGGGAAGTCGACGATCTCGCGTCCGCACCGGTGGCAGACGTCTTTCTCTCCGCGGATCAGTCTCCACACGGGGCCCATCGTCTCGAATGGTATCAGCGGCCGAGCTCGTGCTGGAGCCGTTCCTTCTCCCGGGCGCGCTCGTATTTCGTTCGGTCCGCGTGCCGCTTTTCCCCCTTCTTCGGCAACGGAAGGCGCGCCATCGGTTTCTCCGTTTTCGAGGCGCCCTTGCGCGGCTTCCC
>JBKJVY010000219.1:0-4148 GCA_046717185.1 Thermoanaerobaculia bacterium | reverse complement strand
CGGGGATCGGTCATCAGGTTGCGGATCGAGCCGCGACCGATGTGCTCGTGCCGGTCCACGCGCGAGCCGCGCGTCTTCGAATCGTTGACGTGGATCGCCGCGAGGCGTGCGAGGCTACGATGGTTTGTCCGTCCCCAGGTGATCCATCAGGTCCTGGCCGACGCGCCGCGTGACGAAGATCTGCTTGATGTAGTTCAGGGTCGTGATCGCGAGCGGGACGCCGGCCGCGGAAAAGGGCGCGCCCATCGCGGCGAGCGCGAGATGGCGCGCCTTCTCGCCCCGCGTGTAACCGGGGTTCCGGAGATCGAGGACGCTCCCGTAGTAGCGGAAGACCATCCGGTAGACGTCCGAGAGCAGGACGCGGAAGCCCATCTCGCTTCCCCAGACGAAGCACTGTCCGAGCCGGACCTTCTCGAGGAACTCGGAGGCGGTCTCCGCCTCCGCGACCGTGTACACGCGCGCGAGCGGGCCCAGCGTGTGAGCGTCGGACCCGGCGACGAGCGAGAGGTCGCCCCGCTTTTCGCGCACGACCGCCATCAGGTCTTCGACGAGCCGGTTGTGCTGCGACGCCATCGCGCCGTTCTTCACCTCGAACACGTCGAACATCCGGAGCATCTCGTCGAAGTACTGGCGCGGGGAGTTGCGCATCCGGTAGTTCTGGAACATGTGGTTGACCGACGCGAGGATCTTCTCTTCGCGGACGAACTCGTGGAGGTCGTAGATGTTCTTGCGCCGTCTCTGGATCTCCGCGTGTTGGCGCTCGTCGATCCCGAAGACGTTCACGTGGATCCGCTGGCGCGTGTCGGGGAACCACGTCTCGACCTCCTCGGAGATGAAGAAGTCGTCGAGGTCCGGGTGTTTGTCGAGCAGATAGAGGCAGCCGTCGATCGAGTCGTGGTCGGTGATCGTAACGAAGTCCATGCCGCGCTGCTTGGCGGTCCGATACACGTCCTCGGGCCGGTTGTAGGAGTCGCGCGTGTTGGCGATCCGAAAATACTTGAACGTCGAATAGACGGAGTGACAGTGCAGGTCCGCTTTTTTGAACCGGCTGTCGGAGAACCAGTCCGGATTCTCCGGCTCGGGAGCCTTCTTCATCGCCATCGGAACCACCGAGTGTGCAAGGGGCAGGCCGGGCAGTCAAGCCCGTCCTGCCTGTGCTAGCGTCTCGCCGTGCCGCGCGTCCTCTTCCGGCTCTTCTACGGCGCCCTGCTCTTCGGGGTCTTTGTTTTCGCGGCCTGGTTGTCTTTCAGCCGGGCGATCACCGGGCGGTCGGTCACCGTGCCCGATCTCTCCGGCAAGTCCGTCCCCGAGGCGATCCGCATCGCGCACGACGTGGGGCTCCGCGTCGAGGAGCAGGCGGCCCGGGCCCGGAACGACGATCGGGTTCCCCGGCATCGCATCCTGATCCAGCAGCCCGAGGCGGGGTCCCTCGCGAAACCCGGCCAGGCCCTGCGGCTCGTCCTTTCGCTCGGGCCGCGCGAGCTCCGGGTGCCGGATCTTGCCGGTCTCGCCCCGCGCGCCGCGGCACTGAAGCTCACGCGCGACTCGCTGCAGCTCGGCGCGGTCTCCTGGTTCCGCGAGGTCGACGCGCCGACCGGCATCGTCGCGCAGAATCCGGAGCCGGAGACGCCCGCGATCAAGGGGAGCGCCGTCGAGGTGCTGACCAACCGCGGGCTGCCGGACGTCCGGTTCGTGATGCCGGACTTCGTCGGGCAGGACGCCGACCGCGTCCGCGCGCGGCTCGAGACGTTCGGTTTTCGCGTCGGCAGCGCCCGATACGAGGCGTACGAGGGCGTTCCTCCCAACGCCGTTCTGAAGCAGTTCCCGCCCGCGGGATATCCGCTGTCCCGCCGGGAGGTGGTCTCGCTCACCGTCTCCCGCTCGGCTTCGCCGATCCCGCCGTCGTCGTGAGCGGCGTCCGGATTGCTCCGTCGCTCCTCGCGGCGGACTTCGCTCGGCTCGCCGATGCGCTCTCGATTGCGGAGAGCGGCGGTGCGGACATGGTCCACGTGGACGTGATGGACGGCCGATTCGTGCCGAACCTGACGATCGGCCCGCCCGTCGTTCGCGCTCTGCGCCGGGCGACGAGGCTCCCTCTGGACGTCCACCTGATGATCGAGGAGCCCGAAAGGACGCTCTCGGAATACCTCGACGCCGGCGCGGAGTGGGTGTCCGTGCACGTCGAGGCGACCCGACACCTCGAGCGGTGCCTCGGTATGATCCGGAAGGCGGGGGCCCGGGGGGGCGCTGCCCTGAACCCTGCTACCCCCACGGGCGCGCTCGCCGCGGTCTGGGCGGACATCGATTACGCGGTCGTCATGTCCGTCAACCCGGGCTGGGGGGGGCAGGCATTCCTGCCGGGCTCCGTCGGGAAGGTCCGCCGCCTGCGTGCGGAGGCCGCGGAGGCCGGCGTTCGTGTCCCGATCGAGGTGGACGGGGGGGTGGACCCGGACAATGCCGGGCTGCTGGCGGGCGCGGGAGCGGAAATTCTGGTCGCCGGTACTGCGATTTACGGTGCGAGCGACCCCGCTGCCGCGATCGGGCGGCTGCGCGCCGCGGCGGAAGGGGTTCGCGCTTGAGAGGTTGGCGCTTGAGGACGATGACACGATCGGGACGAACGAGCGGATGGGCGAGGGGAGCCGCCGTACTGGCACTTCTCCTGGCGGTCGCCTGCTCGGGGACGAAAAAGCCGGACAAGGTGACCCAGGAGCTCCTCTCGAAGTCGAAGGAAGATCTCTTCGAGAAGGGCAAGGCCCTGGTCGAGCGGAAGAAGTACGACGCCGGACGCAAGTACCTGACGTTCGTGTTCGAGACGTATCCCAACGACCCGCTCGGTCGCGAGGCGCTGATGCTCGTCGCCGACTCCTACTTCAAGCAGGGCGGCACAAGCGGGTACACGGAGGCGAGGTTCCGGTACCGCGACTACCTGAACCGCTACCCCGGTGCCGAGCGGCGCGACTACGCCCGCTACCAGTTCGCCCTCACGTACGACAAGGAGATCGAACGCCCCGACCGGGACCAGACCGCGACCCGGGAGGCGATCAACCAGTACCGATCCTTGATCCGGGAGTATCCAACCTCCGGGTTCGCAGGAGCGGGGCGGGAACGGCTCCGCGTCCTGACCGACCTGCTCGCCGAGCACGAGTTCGCTGTCGGCTATTTCTACATGCGCAAGGGCGCGTCGGGCGCCGCCCTCTCCCGCTTCACCGACCTCGAGGAGAGGTTTCCCGAGTACGGCGCGCGCGACAAGCTGTTTTTCTACTCCGCGCGTGTTCTCGATCGTCTCGGAAGAACCGAGGAGGCGGACCGGTACTACGGCCGCCTCCGGTCGGAGTTCCCGGAAAGCGAGTACGCCCGCAAGGCCCGCGGCGACAAGCCGGCGGCAGCGGCGACCGCCGCGGCGCCGGGCACCGCGACGCCGTAAAAGGCTCCCGGAAACCCGCCGTTTACGCCGTTTTTGCGGGGTCCGCCGGTCCGTTGGGGCGCCTGTTCGTTTGACAGCACCCGTGCGAGAGGTTACTTTTAAGGCAGAAGTCGAGTCTCTCCGAATTTTTTAAGGAGTCGCCATGCGTCTCCCCGTCCGCGCCATCGCCATCACTGTCGGAATTCTGACGGCCGCTGCCGGGGTCGCTCAGACGAAGCCGGAGCGCGAGATCCCGGGCAGCACGATCGTCGTCACTCCCCCGACCCAGACCATTACGGTTCGGGAAGCGCCCCAGTCTCCGGAAGGCGGCCCGCAGCCGCTCGGATTCGAGAGTGACCTGCACTGTTTCGGATACCTGGGAGAGAGCAATGAGAAGTTCGTCGCTCGGGTCGTCGGGGCGGAAAGCATTGCCGAGCAGATCGACTTCATGGCGTCGGATCTCCTCTACGTCGATGCCGGACACGATCGGAATCTCAAAATCGGCGACGAATTCTGGCTCGTCACTCCGGAATCGGTCGTCGTCCATCCCCGCACGACCCGGGATATGGGCCGGTTTTACCAGTATCGGGGCCGGGCCGTCGTCGAGACGCTCGAGGGGCGAACCGCCTCGGTCCGGGTGACGAGCTCGTGCACCGACATCCCCCTGGGCTCGTACCTGAAGCCCTTCGAGCCGATTCCCATCCCGCTCGCGAGAAAGAGCCCCCCGGCCGTGGCCGGAGATCCC
>JBKJVY010000218.1:0-2530 GCA_046717185.1 Thermoanaerobaculia bacterium | reverse complement strand
TCCCGGTTGCGTCGCCGCAGACCGAACCTCCTGCGCGGGGTCCCGTTCGCCGTCCAGTCGACGGGCGCCGCGAGGACCACCCGCGATCCGTCTTCCGAGCGCGCCAGCTCTTCGACGGCCCGATCGACGCCCCCGGGGACCGCCGCGACGCCGCATTCGGAGCAGAACGTCGTCCCGCCGTGCGCGAAGAGCAGGCGCAGCGAGTCGTAGATCTCCGTCTGCGTGCCGACCGTCGACCGGGCGTTGCGCACCCCGTTCTTCTGCTCGAGCGCGATTGCCGGAGGGACCGGTTCGATCGAGTCGACGTCGGGCCGGTCGAGCCTCTCCAGGAACTGGCGCGCGTAGGTCGAGAGCGACTCGGCGTAGCGCCGCTGCCCCTCGGCGTAGAGGGTGTCGAAAGCGAGCGACGACTTGCCAGAGCCGGAGACGCCGGTGACGACCGTCAGGCCCGCGAGGGGAATCGAGACCGAGATGTCCTTCAGGTTGTGGGTCCGCGCGCCAAGGATGCGGATGACACGAGCGGGACGAGGAGATCGTTTCATCGAACCGTTCAATCTATCAAAACGAAAAGGGCCGCGGCGGAAGCCGCGGCCCTTGAATTCTGACTTTGAGTTCTATTCCGGCGCCGGAGCCGGACTCGGCTGTTCCCGCTCGGTCCAGATCCGGTCCCACCCGAGACGCCGCGCCGTCTCCATGTTCACGGTGCCGTCGTCCCGGTACGTCCCGTTCTGGATCAGAAGCTGCTTCTGAGCCTCGGTCAGATATGCCGGCATCCTCGAGTCGGCGGAGCGCGGCATGTACTCCGTTCCCTCACCGATCGGCGACGTGAGGTGCTTGTGGGTCCGCCGGATCCCGTTGACCAAGTAATAGAACTCGACGTTCCGCGACGCCTGGACGACGATCTCCGTCAGGTCGGCCTTCAGAACCGAAAACGTCGCCATCGGTCCGATCGGCGTGACCTGGACAGTCAGGCCTTCCGCGTCGGTAACCAACCGGAAGTCCTCCGGAACCGGGATCCTCGCGATCCCCCGCTGGAACCGGGATTTCCCGCGGAAGTACGTTCCCGGCTCGCCGCCCTCCAGTGAGATGTAGCGGATGACTTTCGAAGCATCGGTCGGATGGGGCTCGATGAAGAACTTACCGCTGGTTGACCCGATGGCGCCCCCGGAAAAAACCCCGTAATCCGTCGTGGAGTTGAACCCGAGAATGCCGTAGGTCACCTCAGTGCCCCCGCTGACAAATGATCCCGCAACTCCCTCGCCCGATCCGATCCCGAGGACTCCGGTCAAGGGGCCTTCACCCCGAACGCCCGCCGGGTTATAGGCCGGAGTAGTAATTGGAGATCCGTAGCTGCCTTTCACGCCCGCGGCATTGTTCGATGCGCTTGCCGTGTTTCCCCAGACTCCGTAGGTCACGCCGGTCGTCGCGCTGTGCGCCTGAATCGCGTGACCGCCCGACGACTGCGCGTTGATTCCACAACCTCCCGTACAGCTCGTAGAGAGATTGAGCACTTCGAGCGTGTTGATGTTCGAGTTGTTGATCAGGACGAGCCGGTTCGAAAGAGTGGCGGGCGCTTCGCTGAAGTACCCGTTGACGTCGATGACGAGCTCGGCGGTCTGCCCGGCCCCCGAATTCAGCCGTACCGTAATCGCTCCTCCGGCGCTCAGGGGGACGATCGTCCCGCTTCCCAGAGCGACGGTTCCCGCATCCCAGTTCAATACCGAGACGTTGGGGAGCGGGCCGCCCGCGTGCCAGGCAACCAGGTTTCCTGCGGACGAAGGGAAAACCACCGTGAACTGAAGTGACACCGCGTCCGCGCCGGCCGGGATCGTACCGGTGGGGCATCCCGCGGGCGGAGCCGGAACGCCCGCCGGGGAACCGGTGATCTGGAAGTTTCGGTTCACGAACGAGGAGAGCCCCGGCCCCCCGGCCTGACCGGAGAAGCCGTCGATGCCGCGTGTATCCGCCAGGCGGCACGGCGCGACCGCAACGAACGCCCGCGGCGACGTCACGTCCGTCATCGTCGTCAAGCCGCCGCCCGCCGACGACAGCGTGTACGGCGGCACCGTCCAGTTGCGGACCGGAACGTCGATCTGCTGAGCCGCGAGAGTTCCGATTCCGAAAAGGAGCAAGACCGGGGCAATCACCGCAGACTTTTTCATCGGAGCCTCCAAGTCAGAGGTTAAGGCCACTTGTAACGCGGAGTCTATTCCTCTCCCGGAAAAGCAACAGCCCAGCCGTTTGGACGGGGATTCTTTTCTACCCGGTCCGGCGGCGGCCGGGCCAAAGATCACTTACTGCCCGGGCGGGCGGGGGGCTTCCTCTTCTTGAGGCGGGAACTCGTCCGGAGGCAGTGGATAGGGCTCCGTGCCCCAATACCAACCTTCATGCTGGCGGCAGACTTCGGTCGGCGCCGTCCCGGAGATGAACACTTCGCTCATCCGCCGCGGACACTCCGGGGTAACGAGTAGCCCTGTATCCGGGTCGATGTCCGCCGTCACGACGTCGGAGGGAACGGGAAAGCCCTCCG
>JBKJVY010000217.1:0-2553 GCA_046717185.1 Thermoanaerobaculia bacterium | reverse complement strand
TCGAGGAGCTTCAGGATTTCCTCGAGCACGACGGGGTTGTTCGCGAGCGCCTGGTAGATCTTCGCTTCGCCCTGCTCGATCCGCTTGGCGATGCGGACCTCGCCCTCGCGGTCGAGGAGCTTCACCGTCCCCATCTCGCGCAGGTACATGCGCACGGGGTCGTTCGTCTTCTCGACCGCCTCGCGCGCCTCTTCGGCGGTCTCGGCGTCGAGCGCAGCACGCTTGCGCGCCGCGCGGTCGGGGTCCGTCACGATCTCGATCCCCATCTCGAAGAAGCGCTCGTACACCTGCTCGAAATCGCGCGGGCTCCCGACGAGCTCGTCCGAGGCGATCGTCTGGATCTCCTCGTAAAGCAGGTAACCCTTCTCTTTGCCCGCCCGGAAGAGCAGTTGACACTCCGGGTACTTTTCCTCGATCACCAAGTCATGTTCCTTTCGCCCGGAGCCTTTCAACGCCCCAGCTCCACGATTCGTTTTCCGATCTGTTTGGCGCGTTCCATGAGTCGGGAAACCTCCTCCGGTTGTTCGGCCTGCTCGGCCCTCCGGATCGCATCCACGACCGCCCCGTGCTCCCTCTTCAGATACTTCTTCTCCAGCTGTTTGAACAGCCTCAGGACTTCCTCTTCCGTCGGGTCGGGGCTCTCCTCGAGAGCGAGGCGGGATACGAGGTTAACGTCGCTCGGTTCCCTAAGGTGAGCCAGATGCCGGTGAAAATCAACAGTTCCTGGGGGCCCCTCCGCCTTCCCGAACGTCTCCAGGAGTCCGCGAACCCCCGGATGCGTGAGATGTTCAGACCGTAAGTTACTCCGTATCAAAGAGATATGATCGTTGCCCCGGATCATCCACTGCAGCAGCCTTCGTTCGGCGGCCGGGATCTCACCATCCAATAACACCGATCCATTTCCCGCCGTTCCCGCCGCTCCAAGGGCGGCCGTTGCCCCGGTCGCGGGCTCCCCGAGCGGCCCGAAGCCGGTCCGGACGCTCCCGCCGGGACGCGATCCGGGCGCCCCGCCCGACTGGGACTGTCCCGCCCAGAGAACCTCCACGGGAACGCCGACGGCGACCGAGAGCCGGCGATACTCCTCGTACCGGAGGATTCGGTCGGGAATGGCGGAAAGGATTTCCAGGATCGCGCGGATCCTATCCTTTTTCTCTTCCGGCGAGAGTCCGGGTGCCGTGGGCTCGACCTCCTCGAGAAGCCACGAGAGGTAGTGCCGCGCCTGATCGATGCGCGCTGCGAGCGCTTCGGGGCCTTCCCGGCGGCGGACGTCGTCCGGATCCTCGCCGTCGGGCAACCGCGCGACCGCGACCTCGAGCCCCTGCGCGAGGAGTAGCGCGATCGCGCCGCGCGCCGCGGAGCGTCCCGCGTCGTCGCCGTCGTAGCAGAGGACGACCTTGGGCGCGAGGCGCTTCAACTTCGCCGCCTGCTCGGGCGTGAGCGCGGTCCCCATCGAAGCGACGGTTTCTTCGACGCCCGCGAGGAAGAGCGCGAGGTGGTCGAAGCAACCTTCGGCGAGAACGGACCTCTCGCCCCGGCGAATCGCCTCGCGCGCGTCGGTGAGCGCGTAGAGAAGTCTCTTTTTGAGGAAGATCGGTGACTCGGGAGAGTTCAGATATTTCGGCTCGTCCTCGGGCGACAGCGCGCGGCCACTGAAGCCGACGGGCCGGCCGCGCTCGTCGCGGATCGTGAAGAGGAGCCGGTTCCGAAAACGGTCGTAAGATCCGCGCCCCTCCGAACGCGGTTGCAGCAATCCCGCCTCGACGAGCACAGCCTCCGGCCACGCGCCGCCGAGGCCCTTCACGAGCGTCTCCCAGCCGGCGGGGGCGTAACCGACGCCGAGGGCTCTGGAGACGGCCTCGGGAACGGCGCGTTTCTCGAGGTACTCGGCGGCAACGTTTCCGGGCTTCGCGAGCTCGGCGGCATAGAAGCGCTGCGCCGCGGCGACCGCCGAGAAGAGCCTCTCGCGCTCCACGTCCCGCGGCCCGCGCGCGACGCGTTTCGGGATCGCGACGCCGAAACGCGCCGCGAGCACCTCGATCGCCTCGGGGAAGTCGAGCCGGTCGATCTGACGCACGAAGTGGATGACGTCGCCGCCGGCGCCGCAGCCGAAGCAGTGGTAGAGCCCCTTATCGCGGTCCACCGTGAAGGACGGGGTCCGCTCATTGTGAAAGGGGCAGAGCCCCTTCCACGAGCGCCCCGCCTTGCGCAGGCGCGTGTGCTCGCCGATGACCTCCACGATGTCGGAGGCGGCGCGCAACTCCGCGAGGACGTTGTCGTTGATGTCGAGGTCGCTCATGTTGCCGACCGAAGACTGTCATCCCGAGCGAAGCGAGGGATCCGGGCCCCAGATTCCTCGGCCTTGGGCCTCGGAATGACAAGGCGGAGCCTCGGAACGACAAGACTGGCTTCACGCCAAATCAACGATGGTCGCTCCATTACCACCTTCCCGGGGGTCGGCCGCCCGAAGGCGCGACACGGACGGGTGCTTCCTCAGGTGATCGCGCAGCCCGTCCCGCAGCCGTCCCGTTCCGTGCCCATGAACGACGCGGAAGC
>JBKJVY010000216.1:0-5276 GCA_046717185.1 Thermoanaerobaculia bacterium | reverse complement strand
GCACCGTGCACCCCGACTTCCCGGCCGACGAGGGGGACGTCAAATACCACCAGGGCGCGCACGGAGTTCACGAGACCGCGACCGGCCGCGAGGTCGCGATCACGGTGCCGTCGAACCCGTCGCACCTGGAAGCGGTGGACCCGGTCGTCGAAGGGATGGTCCGCGCGAAGCAGGACCGGCGCGGCCGCGGACCCGAGGCATGGAACCGGGTGCTCGCAGTGATTCTCCACGGCGACGCCGCTTTCGCCGGGCAGGGGATGGTCGCGGAAGTTTTCAACCTCGCCGGGCTTCGCGGGTACCGAACCGGGGGAAGTCTTCACGTGATCGTGAACAACCAGATCGGCTTCACGACGCCGCCCGCGGCGGGGCGCTCTTCCTTCTACTCGACCGACGTCGCGAAGATCAACCAGGTGCCGATCTTCCACGTCAACGCCGACGACCCCGAGGCCGCGTATCGCGTGTTACAGATCGCGCTCGACTACCGGCAGGAGTGGCACAAGGACGTCGTCGTCGACCTGATCGGCTTCCGCCTCCACGGCCACAACGAGGGGGACGAGCCGACGTACACGCAGCCGCTCATGTACAAGCGGATCCAGGAGCACCCGGGAGTGCGCTCGCTCTACGCGCGGCGGCTCGTCAGGGAGGGCGTCCTGACCGAGGCGGAAGTTGCGGAGATGGAGGAGCGGCAGAAGGCCGAGTACGAGGCCGCGCTCGCCAGGGCGAAAGAGATCGCAGAGCGCGCAAAGGCGACCCCGCGCGAGCCCGCTCCGGCACCGGCTCCCACTTCCACCGCTGCCGTCGTCGAAACGGCCGTTCCCGCCGAGACCCTCTCCCGCGTCGGCCGCGCGCTCACGACCGTGCCCGCCGGTTTCCACCTGAACCCGAAGATGGTCTCGCAGCTCGCCCGGCGCGCGAAGATGGCGGAGGGCGCGCAGCCGCTCGACTGGTCCACGGCAGAGGCGCTCGCTTTCGGTACGCTTCTCCTCGAGCGCACGCCGATCCGCCTCTCCGGTCAGGACACGAGCCGCGGCACGTTCAGCCAGCGTCACATCGTCTTCCACGACTCGACGACGGGGGAGACCTGGACGCCGCTCTCGACGCTCGACCCAGCGCAGGCGCCGCTCTTCGTGTTCGACAGTCCGCTCTCGGAAGTGAGCGTTCTCGGTTTCGAGTACGGGTACAGCGTCGAGGCGCCCGAGACGCTCGTCCTCTGGGAGGCTCAGTACGGCGACTTCGCCAACGGCGCGCAGGTCGTCATCGACCAGTTCGTCACGACGGCCGAAGACAAGTGGCAGCAGACGACGCGGCTCGGGCTGCTCCTGCCGCACGGCTACGAGGGCCAGGGCCCCGAGCACTCGAGCGCGCGCCTCGAGCGGTACCTCCAGCTCTGCGCGGAGGACAACCTCCAGGTCGCGAACGTCACGAATCCCGCGCAGTACTTCCACCTGCTGCGCCGCCAGATGCGGCAGCCGGCCGCGAAACCGCTCGTCGTCTTCACGCCGAAGAGCCTGCTGCGTCAGCCCGTGTCGTTCTCGCCGCTCGAGGAGCTGACGCGCGGCGGGTTCCGGACGGTGCTCGACGACGCGGGAGTGTCCGACCGCGCTTCGGTGACGCGCGTCCTCTTG
Source organism: Thermoanaerobaculia bacterium (assembly GCA_046717185.1). Lineage (GTDB taxonomy): Bacteria > Acidobacteriota > Thermoanaerobaculia > UBA5066 > Gp7-AA6 > Gp7-AA6. Next base: position 3,651 of record JBKJVY010000216.1, on the reverse strand, counting down.
TGCAGCGGAAAGGTCTTCTACGACCTCGCGGCCGCGCGCGAGGAAAGGAAGGACGGTCGCGTCGCGATCCTTCGGCTCGAGCAGCTACACCCGTTCCCGGACGAAGCGCTGAGCGGCATCCTCGCCGGACTTCCCGCGGCCCGCGACTTCGTGTGGGTCCAGGAGGAAGCGCAGAACATGGGCGCCTGGACGTTCGGGCGAGAGCGCCTGTCGGATCTCCTGCCCGCCGGCGCGACGCTGCGCTACGCGGGCCGCGCGCCGTCCGCGTCGCCGGCGACCGGCAACGCGACCGTGCACAAGCCGGAGCTCGCGGAGCTGCTGGGAGAGGCGTTCGGAGGCTAGCGAGTCGTTGAGCCGGATTTCTTCGACCCGGAGGGCTCTTGCGGCGGCTCTGCTCGGGGTCGCCATAACGGCTTCGCTCCGCGCCGACACCTTTGTCGTGACGAACACGGCCGACACCGGGCTGGGTTCGCTTCGTCAGGCGATCCTCGATGCGAATGGAAGCCCGGGCAGCACGATTACGTTTTCTATCGGGTCGGGCGTCGCGACGATTCGACCGCTGTCGCAGCTTCCGCATCTCGTGTCGGGGACGATCGACGGAGCGACGCAGCCCGGCTATTCGGGAAGCCCGCTGATCGAGATCGACGGCAGTCTTCTTCCCGCAATTACGCGATGCCTGGTTGTTGGAGGCGGCCCCACGCACGTGAAGAGTCTGGTCGTCAATCGCTGCTCGTTCCGAGGGATCGAGGTCACACCTCAAACCATTGTCACGAGCAGCTTCATCGGAACGGATGTCACCGGAACGGTCGCCCGGCCCAACGGGGTCGGGGTTTTTCTCGCTGGAAACGGGAGCGTCATCGGTGGCTATCTTCCCGCCGCTCGTAACGTCATTTCCGGCAATGCCTACGGCATAATCGTTGGCTTGAACGGCGGGGCCGTAATCGGAAACTACGTCGGACTCAACGCTGCCGGCACCGCTGCCCTGCCAAACGCCAACGCCGGGATTTCCGTTCAGTACTCATCCGGGGTAACGATCGCAAGCAATGTCATTTCGGGGAACACGCAATACGGGATCGAGCTCTTCTACGCGACCGAGTCGGTCATAGTCGGAAACGTGATCGGGCCGTCCCCCTTTGGAAGCGCACTCCCGGCCGCCCAACGAGCGGGAATCGACGCATATGAATCGACCGTCGCTCGGATCGGTGGACTCGCGCTCGGAGAGCCGAACACCATTGCCTACAACGATGTCGGTGTCGCAGTCGAGGCGGGCTCGCGGCGAATTCGCATCGCCGGAAACTCGATTCACTCGAACGGCTTCGGTATCGACTTGAACTACGACTCGCAGCAGACGACTTCGCGCGTCACCCCGAACGATTCGGATGACGCGGACGTCGGCGCAAACCTGCTCCAGAACTTCCCTGTGATTGAGTCAGCCTACTCGGCGCAGGGTTCCGCGACGATCCGAGGAACCCTCCACAGCTCAGCAACCTCTTCGTTTCGTGTCGAGTTCTTTTCGAACGCCGCCTGTAACGGCTCCGGTTACGGCGAGGGTCGGACATACATCGGTTTTGCAAACGCAACGACGGACTCTTCCGGCAACGCGTCCTTCGAAACGGTGGTTCCGGTAGCAATTCTCCCCTCAGAGGTCGTAACGGCCACGGCCACCGATGAGTTCGGCAATACGTCCGAGTTCTCGGCCTGCAAGCCGGTCGGGCTGAAGTTCTTCACCCTGGAGCCCTGCCGGGTCATCGACACACGCAATCCCGACGGCCCCCTCGAAGGACCGGTGCTCTTCGCGCAGTCTTCACGCCTCTTTGCGCTTGCAAATGCCTGCGGGATTCCGGCGAACGCCGTGAGCGTGTCGGTCAACTTAGTCGTGACGCAGGCGACCGCGGCCGGTCACCTCACGATCCATCCCCCCGAAACCGGAACTCCGGTGGCGAGCAACATCAACTTCGCAGCCGGAAGGACCCGTGCCAACAACGCGATCCTCCGGGTTTCGAGCGACGGGTCGGGGATTATCGTCGTCGTGAACGCCGCCCCGGGCACTGTTCACTTCATCCTGGACGTGACCGGCTTCTTCCGGTAGGCGAGCGGCTACCTCCTCTTCTTCGGCCGCAGGCGCTCCGTGCGGCTTCCAGGCGGCAAAATCCGTTCTGCCGAGCTTCACTTGTACGAGGAGCATGGAGTCGGAGCAAGGAGATGAAGATCAAGAAGTACCTCGGGAAATGAAGAGGCAAAAAAACGCCCAGTTCGTTCTGTGTGTCCGGGATGGCGGCTATCCAGCGTCGCTCGAGATCCGAAAGGTCTACCGGGTGCTCCCGGACGCGGACGGGATGGGCCACGGCCTGATCCGGGTCGTCGACGAGTCGGGCGAGGACTACCTGTATCCCGAAGACCTCTTCGTCCCGATCGAGCTTCCGACCGCAGCGAAACCGGTCTTCTCGGGCGGGAGCTGAAGCGGTCGGCCCCTACTTCCTCTTCTTCGGCCGCATGCGCTCGAGCGCGGCCTTGAACACGTCGCGCGGGATCTTCCGGTAGTCGGAGAACTCGCCCGCGCCGGCCAGCCACTCCCCGCCGTCCATGGTGATGCAGTCGCCCGTCTGGTACGGGCACAGGTCGGAGAGGAGAAACGTCGCGAGATTCGCGAGCTCCTCGGGTGTGCCGAAGCGGCCGAGCGGGATCCTTTCGAGGGTGTTCTTCTCCGCCTCCGGAAACGCCATCAGCCGCGCCCACGCGCCTTCCGTCGGGATGGGGCCGGGCGCGATCGCGTTCAAGCGGATGCCGGCGTGGCCCCACTCGACCGCGAGAGAGCGGGTCATCGCGAGCACGCCCGCCTTCGCGCACGCGGAGGGGAGCGCGAAGCCGGTCCCCGTCCAGGCGTAGGTCGTCACGACCGACACGATCGAGCCGGGCGCCTTGCGCGCCAGCAGGTGCCGTCCGACGGCGAGGGTGCAGTAGACGGAGCCGTGGAGCACGGTCCCGACGACGGCGTCGAAGCCGTTGGGGGTCAGGTCCTCGGAGGTGACCAGGAAATTGCCGGCGGCGTTGTTGACGAGCGAGTCCACTTTCCCGAAGCGTTCAACGACGTGCGCGACGAGACCCTCGACCTCCTCGGGTTGCCGGACGTTCGCGGGGAAGATGTCCACCTCGCCCCCTTCGCGGGCGCCCTCGGCGATCTCACGTGCCCCCTTCTGCAGCCGGTCGAGCGTGCGGCCCGCGATCGTGACCTTCGCGCCGTGGGCGGCGAACTTCTTCGCCATGGCGAGGCCGAGCCCGGACCCCCCACCGGTGACGAGGATTGATCTTTCCTTCAGGATCTTCGTATCGAACATCAGGCGCTACGATAGAACGGGAGGGCGTGATGGCATATCGAGATTCCGACCGCCGGTCGCTTCTGGGGCGCGCCCTGGCGCTGCCGGCGGCGCTCTTCCTGTCCACCCGTCGGGCGTCGGGAGCTGGAAGAGAAGCCTGCGCGCCCACCGAATCCGACTTCCGGGGGCCAATGTACGCGCCGGGCGCTCCGCGCCGTACCGTGCTCGCCGGACCGAATGAGCCGGGCGAGCGGCTCCGGATCCGAGGAGCCGTTTTCGGTCCCGACTGCAGGACTCCCTTGCCGAAGACCCTCCTCGACGTCTGGCAGGCCGACGC
>JBKJVY010000215.1:0-2800 GCA_046717185.1 Thermoanaerobaculia bacterium | reverse complement strand
GTTTCCGGGTGCATGAGGGCGCCGGATTATACGGTCAGCGAATGCGGATCGGACGCGTGAGAACCCTCTCGCCGCCGTCGCGGCCGACGAGAGTGAGCGAGAGCGTGTGACGTCCGGGAGGAGCGGGAGGGACGAGGAACCCGAATCCCGAGTTCGCTGCATCGGCGTACTCCGGGTGCGCCGCCAGGAGGTCGGGTCGCCTGCCCCCCACGACCGCCGGCGCCGCGGGGCCGAGCTCCGTCGCAACGCGGATCTCGGCGATGCCCGAGTCGTCGAGCGCCCACCCGTATCCCCACGTCCCGGCGGAGACCTCCGCGTCTTCCGGCGGAAAGTCGATCACGCCGAAAGGAGGCGCGAGCTCGGACTCCGCGACCGTGATCAGGCGGCGAAACTCCGCCGCGGCGCGATCGCGCTCGTCCGGCGCGATCCCCGTCTCGAACGGAGGCGCCGGCGCGACCCGAAACACGAAGTCGCGGGCACCGTCGTGCGGAAAGCTTCCGAGCGTCTCGAGCGTGCCGGAGGAAAGGGCGCGCCATACGGCCCTGGAGTAGTTCAGTCGCGCGAGCCCTTCGACCTCGTGCGGATGGAAGACGACGAGCGCGCCGCCCATCGCGCGGACGCGGTCCCACGCGCGTGGCGGGACGGGCCGCTCCTCGAAGAGGTTCTTGACCTCGTCGTAGTGACGGGGAGCAAATCCGGAGTACCCGTTGACGAGCCGCTGCCAGTGCGCGGGCGACCGGAAGACGTGCTCCGCGTCGTAGTCGAAGCCGATTGGGAGCTCGAGCACCGCGCCGGGAAGCGACAAGCCGCCGAGCCAGCGGTAAACCGGCGCCGGTCGGGGATCGACCGCGGGGAAATCGATCGGCGAAGCGCGGTACTCGATCGCGGTCAGAACGAGGGCGGCGGCGACGAATCCGGTCCGCTCACGGCGGCCGCCGACTCGGCGGAGGAGCTGTGAAAGCCCCCAGGCCGCCAGCACCCCGAGCGCGACGTGAAAGAGCACGACACCTCGCGCCGGAACCCGGATCGCCCGGAAAAGGAAACCGAGCGACTTGAAGAGAAAAGTGTAATAAGGCGTGTAGGCGCCGAGCGCGACGAGGACTCCGGCCAGACCGACGGCGACGAAAAGAGCGCCCCGCCGGTCAAGCCGCCGCTGCCGAAGGAAATCCGCGAGGTCGGAGTAGCGCGAACGCGCCGGGAACGCGATCGAGAGCCGGATGAGAACGAACGCCGTCAGGAACACGAGCGCCCGTCCGGGATCCGTGAGGTTCACCGGCCCCACCCGAAAGTCTCGAACGAGAAGGGACGCGACTCCGACGGTAAAGGCGACGAGCGCGAGTCCGTCGAAAACCTGCGCCACACGGCGACGCCGCCCGGAGACCTCGCCCTTCGGGCGCACCTCTTTGCGCGCGGATCGGAGCCGGACAAGCGCATACACCGCGAGCGCGACCGGCAGGACCCCGGGGAAGAGCTCTCCCTCGGGGCGCCCCCATCTCTGTGTGAGCGGCGCCCACAGCTTGTTCTGCGAGCCGGGGACGAGAAATGCCGATGGGCGCGCGGAGTAGAACTCGATCTCCCCGAACGACCGGCGCATTCCGTACAGCTTCGCCGCCTTTGCGTAGGGGATGTAGAACGGCAACACCAGGACTCCCGCGACGGCGACCGCCAGGAGGCTCGCCCGAATGCGGCTCGCCAACGGGCGCCATCCGGTCGTGACCGTCTCCCAGGCGAGGACAACGGCGAGGAGGATCCCGGAGAAGAGCGCGTAGTGGACGTTCGTGAGCGCATTCCACGCGAAGAAGATCCCGAAGAGAACGACGTCGCGACGGCGGCCGCCGTCGAGAAAGCGTAAGAGGAACAGCAACAGGAGCGGGAGGAAGGGACCCCACTGGAACTGGATGTGCGGAATCTGCGAGAGCCGCCACGGCACGAATGCGTACACGAGCCCGGCGAGGAGCGAAGCTGCCGGGTCGCCGGTGACGTGGCGTGCGAGCGCCCACGCGGCGAGCGCGGAGAGAAACATGCCCAGGAGAAAGAGGAAGTTGTAGACGAACGTCGTCGACGCTCCCGAGGCGAAGAGCGGGAACCCGAAGACCGCAGCGCCCCAGAGGTTCTCCGAAAAGGCGAGCGTGTACTTCGCGGGGTAGAAGATGTTGGCCTGAAAGAGATCGAGCGGGTCGTGGAAGGTCTGGTGGTAGTCCCAGTGGAAGATCCACGCGTTCAGCTTGGCGTCCCAGAGGTCGCCGAGCCCACCCCCGAGGCGGGCCGCCTGCGGCCATGTGAGAAGGACGGTGGCAAGAAGGAAGACGCCGGCCGCGCCAAGGACCTCGCGGCCGCGGGCCGTGCCCGCGCTCCTTCGCTCCCCTTCCACGCCCGGCGGCTCTATCCGCGCCGCTTGATCACGTTTCGGGCGATGATCATCGCCTGTTGAAGCCGCTGCACGCGGCGGTGGCGTTTCTGGGTCCCCTCGACGTCCGTCAACGGCGCCTGGTTGCCGCGAATCTCCCGCAGAAACTTGTCGGACTCCTGCGAGAACGACGCGAGATCCTGCCGGGTGAACTGCTTGAAGGTCATCTCGCTCGGAATGACGAAACCGTCCGCGATGTCACGGACCATCGTGTACGCCGAGCCCCCCGTGAAAACGGTCACGGGAGAACGCTATCAGCTGTCGGTCGAATCCGCGAAGATCGCTCCTGATAGCATTCGCGCCTCGAAAATGGCGTTCGAAGGCGTGGACTATCTGGGGCTCGACACCCTCCTGACCGAGGAGCAGCGACTCGTTCGCGACACCGTCCGGGGC
>JBKJVY010000214.1:0-3114 GCA_046717185.1 Thermoanaerobaculia bacterium | reverse complement strand
GATGGCAACCGAGATCCCGCTCGCGAAGAGCGTGTAGGCGAGGGTCTTCAACCCGATCCGTCCGAGCTTTTTGACGTCGCCGAGCTCGAGGACCCCGAGGACGAGCGAGGAAAAGACCAGCGGCACGACGATCATGAAGATCAGGCGGAGGAAGATCTGCCCTACGGGATAAGCGACGTTGTCGACGACCCAGTCGACCCACGGAGCGTCGCCCGCGACCTCGTGCACGAAGAGGCCGACGAGCAGACCGAAGAGTAGGCCGAAGAAGATCCGGGTGTGCCGCGGGAGGCGGCGGCGGGCGCGCAAGCGTGAGTCGGGATGGTCGGACATAGGCGAGTGAACTCTAAAGGGGGGCCGGCCCGCGTGCTAGAGTTTCCTCAAATCCTTCCCCGTCTTGAGCGGTGATTCAGGAAAAGGAGTTTGATGATGTCGAGAATAAGCCAAGCTCTGCGGATTCGTGGCATTCGGACGGTTTTGTTGGTTATGAGCTTCCTGCTTACTCTCTCGGCTTCCTCTCAGGGCGCGCCATTTCCGGTAACCAAGACCGCGGACACGGCCGACGGGACGTGTGACGCCGACTGCTCGCTGCGCGAGGCGATCATCGCGGCGAACGCGGCGGCGGGTGCCGACACGATCACTCTGCCGGCGGGGACCTACAACCTCTCGATCCCGGGCACGGGCGAAAATATCGCCGGGCCGACCGGGACCAACCCTGCCATTGGAGACCTCGACATCACGGATGAGGTAACGATCATCGGCTTGAGTGCCGCAACGACGATCATCGACGGGCAGGCTATCGACCGAATTTTCCACATCCGCGGCGGCCCGGTCACGATCAACAACGTCACCGTCCGCAACGGCAGGATCCAAGCGGGCGGTGGAATCTTCGTCGAGGCGGTCACCACGGTCAATTTCAACCGGATGGTCGTGACCGGGAACAACGGTCTGACCAGCGGGGGGGGCGGGATTCGCAATACAGGCGGAACCTTGACGATCATCGACAGCACGATCAGCAACAACACGGCGAATGCACAGGGAGCCGGAATCTTCAACTCCGGGCCGCTCACGATCGACCGCAGCACCATCAGCGGTAACGTCGCGACCGGCAGCAGTGGCGGCGGGATCCGAAACGAGAACGGAGCACTGACGATCGAGAACAGTACGATCAGCAATAACGTCGCCGGCGCCGGCGGCGGGATTCTAAACTTCAATGGAACCACCACGATCACGGCCAGCACGATCGCCGACAACAGCGCAGGGACCGGTTCAGGAGGCGGGATCGCCAATTTCGCGTCCACAGCCACAGCCGTAACTTTCTCGAAGTCGATCCTCGCCAACAACACCGCTGCCACAGGCCCCGATTGCGCGGACACGATTACTTCCGGAGGATTCAACCTCATCGAGAACACGTCTGGCTGCACCATCGGTGGAACTACGACCGGAAACATCACCGGACAAGACCCGCAACTCGAACCCCTCGGGCTTTATGGAAACCCATCGGGAGTGATCACCGAAACGCGGAGGCTTTTAGGAACGAGTCCCGCGCTGAACGCGGTGACGTCGGGCTGTCCGCCTCCCGCGACCGATCAGCGCGACTACAACCGTCCACAGCAGACTGCTTGCGAGATGGGATCCTTCGAGTGTCGGGTGATCAAGGGAGTCCCGGAGTGCGCCGGAGGTGTCGCCCCGACCGCCACCGCGACTCCGACGGTGCCCGGACCGACATCGACACCGACGGCGACCTCGACGGTGGTGCCGCCTTCGGCAACCTTTACCCCGGTTTCCGGCGCGCCGGCGCCAGCGGTGCCGACGCTTTCGTTCCCGATGCTGGCGCTCCTCGGACTCGCGCTCGCGGGTGCCGCAGTGTTCCTCATCCGTCGCTAGCCGGCGCCCCGGTTCGGAGTTTTGTACTATTGGCTCGTTTGGAGGATCGAAAGATGAAGACACGTACTCGAGCGATGGCGCCATTCCTGGTCTTCCTGGCTTTCGCCGCATCCGCCGGAGCCCAGCAGACGGTGAATTTCCCAAACTTCTGCAGCACTTCGGCATTCACCCTGAACGGCACCGCCGCGACATTGAACCCGAACGCTCAGTGCGTTCTCCGCCTGACGAACAACACGGGCCAGAGCGGCAGCGCGTTCCTCACGAACACGTTCTCGCTCGCTTCGGATGCTTCGTTCTCAACGTTCTTCAGCTTTCAGATTCGCAATCCCGTCGGGATCGGAGACTCGGACGGCGCGGGCGCCGACGGCATCGTTTTCGCCGTCCAGAGCGTGAGTAACACGGCGGGGGGGGCTGGAGGCGGGATCGGCTACGCCGGAATCAACAACAGCGTCGGCGTCGAGCTCGACACGTTCAACAACAGCGAGCCGGGAGGCGGCAATCACATCGGCATCGACTTGAACGGCAGCGTCACCTCCGTCGTGTCGCTGGCGATTCCCGGCCGCTTCAACGACGGGACGGTCTGGTCCGTCTGTGTGGATTACAACGGCATCACGGACCTGCTCGAGGCCCGGGTATCGACCACTCCGGTGAGGCCGGCGGCGGCCGCGGTCTCGACGACCGTGAACCTTCCCGTGGTGCTCGGCACGACCAACGCGTTCGTGGGCTTCACCTCCGGCACGGGCGCTGGGGGCGGAACCCACGAGATCCTGTCGTGGAACCTCGTGGGTTCTTTCGCGCCAATCGGGCAGACGCCGACGCCGGGTCCGACGCTCACTCCGACCGCGCCGGCACCGACAAACACGCCGGTGGTATCGGCACCGTCGCCGGCGGTGCCCACGCTGTCGTTTCCGATGCTGGCCTTGCTCGGCATGGCGCTCGCCGGCGCAGCCCTGTTCCTCATGAGGCGAACCTAGCCAGAATCGCTCCAGAATTTCCCTCGAAAAGCCCCGCTTCCTGCGGGGCTTCTTGTTGGGGTCGACGCTGAATCGCTGCATTCAGGCGGACGCTGAAATCACTGGAGTCACGCCCTTGTCCAGCTCGCTGACGAGCGAGGCGACCTCCTGCACGAGCTCGGTCATCGAGCTCCGCCTCGACGTCACACTGCTCGTTGCCCCGTGCGATGACGTTCAGCTTCAGAGGCTGGGGTCAGGAATTCAGCGTTGACCCCAA
>JBKJVY010000213.1:0-2620 GCA_046717185.1 Thermoanaerobaculia bacterium | reverse complement strand
AGGGATTTCGCGGTCCGCCTCTGCGTTGCCCGACAACGCGGTGATGGTGAAGAAGGCGGTCTTTCCGATCGAGACGCTCGTGCTTTCCGCCGTAATCGCGGCCGTCGTCAACCAGCTCGTCGCGTTCTTCATCTTCGGCGTGTATCTCTTTTTCATCGGTCACCTTTCTCCGATCTGGATCCTGCTTGCCATTCCGGCGCTCGCCCTCCAGATACTCCTGACCTACGGAATCGGGTGCCTCGCCGCGACGGTGACCGCGTTCGTGCGCGACGCCGGACACGCGATCGGCATTCTCCTGACCGTCGTCTTTTTTGCAACGCCCATCGTCTATCCCGCCTCCATGGTGCCGGAGCGTTTCCGTCCGATCCTGGACGCCAACCCGGTCACGCACCTGGTCGCCTGGTACCGTGCGGCCTTCACGCTGCACGAGCTTCCCGCGCCCGGCTCGGTTGTCTATCTGGCGGTGTTCTCGGTCTCGGCGGCGCTTCTCGGAGGGCTTCTTTTCCTGCGCTCCCGCCCTCACTTCGCCGACCTCATCTAGTCCGGAAAACGGGAAACGGGAAAGGGGAAACAGCAAGTCATGAAATTTCGTTTTCCGTTTCTCGATTTCCGTTTCCCGGCATCCACGTAATATTCAGGAGGTTTCGTGAATAGAAAGCTGTTTTGCCTCTGCCTCATCGCGGCGGCTGCCGCCCTGCGATGCGGTTCCGCAACGTCCGGGTCTTCCGCCGGCGCCGCGCCGACGCCCACCCCCGGCGCGGTCGGCCGAGTCAACCCTTACGTCGTCGAGGAGACCGAAACGTACACGATCCAGCGCTATCCCAAGGCGGAGTACGTCCGCGTGGACGACCGCCACATCAAGCATCCGATTCTCACATCCATCGTCGAGTTCCTCCGCGAGGACGAGGAGTATTACTACGTCGCAGTGCCCAAGCACATCCCGGAGGAGGAGCGCCTGAAAGCGGAGGCCGCCGCGGCCTCCGGTGCGCCTCCAGCTGCCGAACGCACGAAGAGGCCCGTGGCCCCCGGTGAGGAGGGCCCTCCGCTGTCCGACTTCACCGACCTTTTCCCTCCGAGAGTGGCGGGTCGGATTCGCCTCGAGAAAGTGGCCGCGTCGGGACTCCCGGCGGAGGGGCTCTGGCGCTCCTCGTTCGAGGTCGCAGACGTCAACGAGGACGGAATCCTCGACATCGTCTCGCCGCCTTCGCGAATCGGAGGGAATCCCGTCCTCCACATCTGGATCGGCAACGGAAAAGGGGGCTTCACACGCTGGCCTCTGACCTTCACCGAGGCCGGCAAGCAGAAGGCCGATCCCGGCGTGGATTACGGTGGGGTGGCGGTGGGGGACATCGATAGGGACGGCCACCTCGACGTGATCGACGCCTCGCACACGTCGGGACTCGCGGCCTTCTTCGGAAACGGGAAGGGGGGCTTTCACCTCGTCCGCGCCGGGCTGCCGGGACGGGACTTCTCGGCCCAGGCGGTCGCGCTGACCGACGCGGACGGCGACGGCAACCTCGACATCGTTGCCTCGCGGGACATCGTCGGGACCGATAACGAAGAGAACCAGACCGTCGACATGCGCCAGGTTCGTGTCTACCTCTACAAGGCGCCCCGGCTATGGGAGTTCAAGCCGGACGGGATCGTCGGCGGGTTCTATTCGAACAGCCTGCACGCCTGGGACTACGACGGCGACCGCAGGAAGGACGTGCTCACCGCGAGCCACTACAACGGCGCGCTCACCCTCCTCTGGAAGAACGAGGGCAACGGAACTTTTTCACGCGTCTCGTTCCCCGAAATCGAGATCTACGCTTTCCACTTTGCCACCGCGCCCGGGACGTTCGGGCGGGAACGGGCGCCGGCTTTTGCCGACGCCTACTTCATGTCCAAACACGAGCCGGAGGTCGCCCGCGCGGCGGGCATCACGCTCTACAGCTTCCGGGGAGGGAAGTGGGAGCGGCACCGGGTCTGGCGAAAGAAGGAGGGGAAGACCCTGCTTTACGGACTCGCGATGGGCGACCTCGACGGTGACCGTCTGGACGACATCGTGTTTCCCGACAGCGAAGAGCGCCGGCTGAAGATCTTCTTCCAGCAGCCGGACGGGACCTTCGTCGAGGCGGACGAGCGAGAGGAGCCGCCCCTCGACGCGCCCGGGCAGTGCGTCCGGCTGGCGGACCTCGACAAGGACGGCCGGCTGGACATCCTTCTCTCCAAGACCGTTTCGTCGACGCGCCCCGAGGACCGGGGGGGCTGGGACGTTTACCTGAATCGGCGATAAGCCCCGACGCTACAGCGGGCTTTCTCCGGAAAAGATGAGTCTGGAGCATATTTCTCGCTTTTGTGCTTGACAGCCGCCGCGCCGAGGGCCGAAGATGCCTCTCAAGACCGGGGCGGAAACGCTCCAAATTGAATAGACCAAGCCTTTTTTAGGTGGATAAAAATTTGAAGGTATGGAGGTGATGGGATCGCGAGCAACGAACTCTCACGGTATCTGTTTTCAGTAGTTAACTGTGATGAGGAGATCTCAATGAAGAAAACCCTGATGACGTGTATGGCGATCGCCGTACTCTTCGCGGTTGCGGGGAGTGCGAGCGCCATCACGTGCACCATTGACCAGCGC
>JBKJVY010000212.1:0-3759 GCA_046717185.1 Thermoanaerobaculia bacterium | reverse complement strand
AGATCGACGCGACTCAGATCGAGCGCAACGCGTTCGTCGTCGCCTCGACCGCCCTGTGGCTGGCGAACGCGGGCGCGCCTGAGGCGGCGTACCTCGCCTCCCACGTCGTGGGACGCGGAATCGCGCGTCTTGGACAGGACTTCGCCACGGGCATCGCCCGGATTGCCTCCGCGACGCCGCCGCGGGACGCCGACTACCGCGCCGCGGCGAACCTTCTCGCGCTCTCCGTCGAGAAGGAGAGCGCTGCGGTTGACTCCGTGCGGGCGCTCGGCCCCGTCGATGCCGAGACCCTCCGTTCGCGGGTCGCGCCCCTCGAGCAGGCCGCCCGGGAGCTGCAGGCTCTCCTCCTGGCCGGCTTTCGCGAGCGGTCGGGCGGAAGCGCTCCGGCGGATTCACCGGAGCCGGCGGAGACGCGTCTCGGAAAGCGCGTGCCGAAGCGCGCGGTCGGAACGCTCGACCTGTGGATGGCCCTTCAGGAGAAGGTTCGCGACCGGCGCGCGGACGAGCTTCGACTCCGGCGGGATGAACGGGAGGCGGCCGAGGCGCCGGCGAGCCCGGGCCGGCGCCGCACGGCAGCGAAAACTTCTCCACCGCCGGCCGAGGAGAAGACGCTCTCCCCTCTCATGCAGTTCGCGGTCATGAACTGGATCGACGGAAAGAGAGACGCCGCCGGGATCGCCCGGCGCGTCGAAGCCGAAGCGATCTCGGCGGGAAGCTGGTACTACGGCGAGGTCACCGCCGAGCTCGTCGAGAAGTTCCTCGAGCGGCAGGCGAAGGACGGGCTGATTGTCTGGTAAGAGTCTGTGCGGTAACGCCGCTCACAGCTCGTGCGCCAGGACCCGTCCGAGGGTCGCCGCATCGATGTTTCCTCCGGAGAGGATGACGGCGACCTCCTTCCCCGCCAGCTCGTCCGCGAGGCGCCGCAGCCCCGCGAGGCCGGCCGCTCCTGCCCCTTCCGCGAGGTTGTGAGTCGTGCGGAGGAAGACCCGCACCGCGTCCGCGATCTCCGCCTCGCTGACCGTGACGAATCCGGAGAGACCGGCCTGGAGCGCGGGAAAAGTCCCGTCGTAGGGCTGACGGGTTGCGAGCCCGTCCGCGAACGTGTCCGCCGAATGGTGCCGGACGGCGTGTCCCGCGTGCCACGAGTCGTGGATCGCGGCGGCGCGCGCCGCCTGAACGCCGTACACGCGGACGTGGGGAGCCGTCGCGCGCACGACCGTGAGCGCACCGACCGCCTGGGAGCCGCCGCCCACCGCGACGACGATCGCATCGAGGCCCGGCCGCTCTTCCAGCATTTCGAGCGTGAGCGTTCCCGCCCCCGCGATGACGAGCGGCTCGTTGGTCGAGTGCACGATTCGCATTCCGCGCTCTTCGACGATCCGGAGCGCGGCCTCGAGCGACTCGTCGTAGTCCCGGCCCCCCTCGACGAGCTCCGCGCCGAACCCGCGAATCGCCTCGTTTTTCTCCGGGTTGTTCCCGACCGGCACGCACACGGTGACGGGCGTCCCGAGCAGCGCGCCGGCCCAGGCGAGCCCCTGCCCATGGTTTCCCCGTGTCGCGCCGAGCACGCCCCGCCTCCGCTCCTCCGGGGAAAGCGCCGCCACCACGGACATCGCGTTTCGTGCCTTGAAGGAATTGGTGGGGTTGTGGTTCTCGTGCTTGACCCACACGCGGATCCCCCCGCCCACGACCTCGTCGAGCGAAGCGTAGTGGCGGAGCGGCGTCACCGGAATGTACGGCCGGAGGCGGTCACTCGCGACGACGACGTCGTGATACGAGACCGGCCAGACGCCCGGAGGCTGCCCTTCCGCGCCGGGGGGGACCGCACCCGGAGGGTTCATCGCGGACAATATAGTTCCGGCCGGATCCTCGGCGCGATATCGGAGGAACCATGCTTACGTCGAACCGACTCGTCTTCCTCGCAACGACGGCCCTGCTGGCCGGCGTCACCGCGGCCCTCTCTGCCGCGGACGTGCGTTCCCGGTCGGCCGGAAAGCCCCCGGATCTTCGCACCGCCACCGTCGTAGACCTCTCGCATCCGTTCGACTCCGACACGCTGTACTGGCCGACCTCGCCCACTCGCTTTGACCTGACGTCGCTCACCTCGGGGGTCACGGAAGGCGGCTGGTTCTACTCGGCCAACTCCTTCTGCGCTCCGGAGCACGGCGGCACTCACCTCGACGCGCCGATTCACTTCGCGCGGGGACGGAGGACGGCCGATCAGATTCCGGTGCGGCAGCTGGTCGCCCCGGCCGTCGTGATCGACGTCTCGAAGGCGGCGGCCGGGGACGCCGACTACCGGCTATCGGTCGCCGACGTTCTCGCGTGGGAAAAGAAGCACGGCACGATTCCGGGAGGCGCGATCGTTCTCCTCCGTACCGGCTGGAGCAAGAGGTGGCCCGACCGGAAACGCTACTTCGGCGACGATAGCCCCACCGACGCCTCGAACCTCCACTTTCCCTCCTTCGGCGCGGAGGCCGCGGCTCTTCTCGTCCGCCGGCGCATCGGGGCGCTCGGAGTCGATACGGCATCCATCGACTACGGTCCCTCTAAGGATTTCCCCGTGCACCGCGTGTCGGCGGAAGCGAACGTCCCGGGCCTCGAGAACCTGACCGGCCTCGCGGCGCTCCCCGAGTCGGGGGCCTGGATCATCGCGCTGCCGATGAAGATCGCGGGCGGCTCCGGCGGCCCACTCCGGGCTGTCGCGCTCGTGCCGTAGGAGATTTTCGGTTTTAGCCGGTAGCCAATAGCGAATCGCTGATGGCTATTCGGCGGTTTCGGGCGGAACCCCGCCCGAGCCGGGGGACGCGGCCGGCGAGACGGTCGCCACGATCGCCGGCGTCCACCACGACAGGATCTTCTTCACGTAACCGATCGTCTCCCGGTAAGGCGGCACGCCGCCGTAGCTCTCGACTGCGCCTTCGCCGGCGTTGTACGCGGCGAGCACGAGCTCGGGCCGGTGCTGGAATCGCTTCAGGAGCTCCTTCAGATATCGGACGCCCCCCGACACGTTCGACGCGGGGTCGAAGGGGAGGCGAACCGAGAGCCGCTTCGCCGTCGCCGGCATGAGCTGCATGAGGCCGCGGGCGCCCTTTCGAGAGACGGCGCGCGGCTGGTAGTTCGACTCGGCCCGGATGAGGGCCGAGACGAGCGACGCGTCGACGTCGTTCTTCTTCGCCTCGGCTCGAATGATCGCGTCGTAGGCGGATGCGAAGAGCGGCTGGCGGTCGTCCTTGTACGAGAGGTCGTAGGCGACCTTCTCCGGCCCGCCGATTTCCTGGACCACGACCGCGGCAACCTCGACCTCGTCCTCGACGATCCGTTCGACGAGTGCGAGGTCCACGCGGTAGCTGCCCCCGCCGTGGAGCCGGACCTCGAGCTCCTCCTCGATCACTTCGTACCCCGCGGCCTTGACCACCCGGCCGTCGGAGAACACGACGAGCTCCGCCCGCGCGGGGGCCAGGCAGAGAAGGGCGGACAGAGCCGCCGCCGCGAGATAGGGGAACCGGGTCATCTGCCTCAGGGAACTCCCCCGCTGGCTGTGGAATTCCCCTTCCATCACCCCCCTATTTTGCCACGGCGGCCGGCCCGGGCCCGTGGGTGGTACCGGTCGTACACCGACCGGAGCCGGCCGGCCGACACCCGCGTATAGATCTGAGTCGTCGAGATATCCGCGTGGCCGAGCATCATCTGGAGGGCGCGCAGGTCCGCTCCCCGCTCGAGCAGGTGCGTCGCGAAAGCGTGCCTCACGGCGTGCGG
>JBKJVY010000211.1:0-3388 GCA_046717185.1 Thermoanaerobaculia bacterium | reverse complement strand
AGAGCGTCATGTAGCCGCCATAGGACCACCCCCAGATTCCGATCCGGGCCGGGTCCACGAAGGGAAGCGTCTTCAGGTAACGAACGCCGGCGAGCTGGTCGGCGAGCTCCCGCCGGCCGAGGTCCCGAAAAACGGCGCTCTCCCAGGCGTGGCCGCGCCACGACGTCCCCCGATTGTCCAGGCTCCACACGAGGTAGCCGCGGCTCGCGAGCAAGTGATCGAAGAGCGAGGTCGCTCCCCACGAATCTCGCACGGTCTGCGAGTGCGGCCCGCCGTATACGTAGACGATCACCGGATACCTCTTAGTCGGATCGAAGTCCGCAGGCTTGACGAGCCGCGCCTCGAGCTTTGCCCCGTCGTCGGCGCGGACGACGACCTCCTCGGTGACCCCGAGCTCGAAGTCGTCGAGACGCGACTGCGGAGCTACCACGACCCTCACGACTCGGCCCGACGCGTCGAGCAGGGAGACGACGGGCGGATGCTCGACGCCGGAGAACGCGTCGAGCAAGTGGCGCCCGTTGGGAGACAACAGGGGCGAGTGGGTTCCCGACGTTGCGGGGAGCTTCGAGAAGCCCCTTCCGTCGAGCCCGACCCGGTAGATCGAACGGCGGCGGACGTTCTCTTCCGTCGCCGTGAAGTAGACGATCCCACGGCTCTCGTCGATGCCCGCCACCTTGTCCACGGACCAGTCGCCGCGCGTGATGGGCTGCAGATCCCCGACCGAGGCGCGGCCCACGTAGAGGTGCGGGAATCCGGAGCGCTCTGACTTCCAGAGGTATCGCCCGTCGGCGAGGAAGCGGGGCGGATCGAAGACGTTGACCCAGAAAGGATCTTCCTCGACGAACAGGAGGCGCGAGACGCCCTCCGCAGGTGTGAAGAGACGGACCTCCTGACGGTTCTGCGCCCGGTTCAGCAGGCGGTACGAGACTCCGCGGGAGTCGGGCGTCCAGGAGAACCCGGGCACGACATAGGCGTCGCCCGGCGGCGGCACGGCGCCCCGACCCGTGCCGTCCACGCCGACGACGTGAAAGGAGGCGATCGGGTTACGGGCGCCCGCCTTCGGGTATCGCTGCCACGTGACCGCGGCGGGAACGGAGAGAAAGTCGGTGAGCGGATAGGGCGCGACCGGGCCGTCGTCGAGGCGAAGGTACGCGATCGACCGGCTGTCCGGAGACCACTCGTAACCGCGGCCGTCGCGGCCGGCGAGCTCCTCCTCGTAGACCCAGTCGAGCTTCCCGTTGTAGACCGTTTCGCTCCCGCTGCGCGTCAGACGGGTTTCCCGACGCCCGGCGAGTTCGATGGCAAGAAGGTCGTTGCCCCGGACGAACGCGACGCGTTTCCCATCCGGTGAAAAAGTGGGGAACTCCTCCTTTTCCGGCCCGCGGGTCAGGCGCTCGAGGCGTCCGGTCGCGACGTCCACGAGCCAGAGGTCTCCGCCGCCGGCGACGACCACCGCCCGTCCGTCGGGAGACCACCGGTGATCGTCGAGGGTCGCGGTTGGGGGCTTTCCCGCCCTGTCCTCTCCGCTCCGTTTTTCCGGCGAAGGCTCTTCCGGCAAGGCGAGGCCCGGCGTGGAGACCACCAGACGCTTCCGCCCCGACGCGGTCTCCTCGAGCCAGAGCTCGGAGAGCGCTCCATCGTCGCCTCCCTTGCGGAGGTAGGCGAAACGCGCGCCCCCTTCGAGCCAGACGAGCCCGGTGACCGGACGGCCAGCGAGGGGAGGCTCGGCGGTCAGATCCTCGATCTCGAGCTTTCGCTTCTCGCCGACGCCGGAGACCGGGGTGAGAAAAAGCGCGGCGAGCGCGCAGGCCGCCGGAAGGCGACGAAGGTTCACGCCTCCGTCATTCCAACCGCTTGATGATGTGCCAGCCGTACGGACTCTTCCTCGCGTCGTACGGGGCGAGGCCCACCTCGCCGGGCGCGAGCGAGAAGCCGACTTCGCCGAACGCCGGAACCATGCGGTCGCGCGAGAACTCGCCGGTCGCGGGCGTGACGCCGGAGTTGGAGAGCCCGTAGATCCCGGGATGGGCGTCGTCGGTATGAGTGCGGACGAGAGCGTCGAAGTCCTCCCCCTTCTTCGCGCGCTCCAGGATCTCCCCCGCGAGCTGGCGGGCCTCCGCCTCGGTTCGCGTGATGTTCTTTCCCGGAACCTTGCCGGCAAAGGCGATCAGGATGTGCTGCAGCTTGATGTGGTCGGCGGCCGGGGCCGCCGGCGCTGCCGGAGCAGCTGCTGCCGGCGCCGCCTCCGGAGTCGCCGCGGCGGCGGGAGCAGGCGTGGATGGGGTCTGGCAGGCGAGCGTCGGCACGAGAAGGGCGAGGGCTGCAACGAGCGTCGGGACGAAACGGTTTTTCAATCGACACCTCCGGAGGGATTCTAATTCGCGCGTGCAGAATAGGAGAATGCTCGCGTCTCTCCTCTCGTCCCTTCTCGCGTTGGCCGTCGCGCGCGCCAGCACCGCGGCCGCCGGCCCTCCGCCCTCTGCTCCGAAACCTCCGGCTCTCGGCCTCGCGGTCAATCTTCCGCCGGGTGCCTCCTCCGCCGACCGACAGAGGGCGCTCGAACAAGTGCGCGCAACAGGTGTTTCAGTCCTCGCGCTCGATCTCTCCTGGCCGGCCGCCGAGCGGCGCCCGAGGAAGTACGAGGTCGCCGACGTAATACGGGCCGCTCGACTTCTCCGGCAGTCCGGAGCGACGCTGCACCTCGATCTGCCGCTCGTCGACGGCCGCGGCCGGCAGGTGCCGGCGGACCTCGCCGCCCGCCCGTTCGACGATCCCGCTCTCGCGGCTCGGCTCGGCCGGCTCTTCGAAGCGCTCGGTCCCGCGCTTCTCGACTTCAGCACGCTGTCGCTCGGAAACGAGGCGGACGCGTACTTCTCCGGAAAACCCGAGGAGCTCACGGCGTACCTTCGGTTGTTCGCGGGGGCGGTGGAGTTCCTGGGAAAGGTGGCCCCGAGGCTCCTCGTCGGGGTCGCGACCGCGGCGCCGATGGACAGCCGTGCCCCCGCCGTCGCCGCCCGCCTGCACGAGAAGAGCCCGGCCGTATTCTTCGTCTACGCGCCTTTCCTCGCCGCCGCGCCGTTTACGCATCGGCCGCCGGCGACGCTCGAGGCCGACTGGAAGGCGATGCTCGCTGCCGCGGCGGGCCGGCCCGTCGCGCTCACCGAGGTGAGCTTCTCCGCCTCGCCGGAGAACGGGTCGACGCCGGCGAAGCAGGCGGACTTCGTCCGGCGCATGCGGAAGTTCCTCGCGACGGCCGACCCGGCTCGTCTCCTCTTCGCGCGCTACGTCCCCTGGCGCGATCCGCCGCCGGCAGAGATCCCGGCGGCGCAGTCGTCGTCCGTGGTCGAGTTGCGCCGTGCCGCGTTCTTCCGGAACCGCGGCCTGCAGA
>JBKJVY010000210.1:0-3352 GCA_046717185.1 Thermoanaerobaculia bacterium | reverse complement strand
GGGGCCGGCTGGCAAGAGCCGGCCCCGTCTTAACGCGTCGATGTGAGCTGGCGAAGAATCGAACAGCCGGGTCGTATTCGCCGTCGCAAGACGGAGGTGGTCTCACCACGGCTTCGTTTCAGTTCGGCAGAACACGAGAGAGCAGATGACTCGACCAGCCCGGCTGGTCCCCAGAGCTAGCTCGATGGGCTCCGGACGAGATCTTGCGGGGTGCGGGCGGCACGTCCCTGAAAGCATGACCACGGGCTTCACAGGCTCCAACGCACTGGCACCCCGCCGGCCGATCGACGTCGCTGTGGCGATGCAGCCAGTCCTCTTCGGCGACGTTCTATCGCGAGCTCTCGCCCATTTGCCGGGGCTGCGCGTCGTCTCGTGCGGTCGAGGCGAGGACGGAGTCTCTCGCATCCTGGAGCTCAAACCGCGAGTACTGCTCCTGGACGAGGAAGACCTGGAGCGACGCGGGACGCTCCTCCGTCATCTGAGCCAGGTCGTGCCCACAACTCGGATCCTCGTCATGGCCACGCGGTCGAACAAGGTGAAGCTCGAGAGCGTGCGGCGTGATGGGGCCTGCGGAATCGTCGAAAAGGGGTGCGACCTGGACACTCTTGTGCGAGCGATTGAGGCCGTGGCCGCAGGCAGAGTCTGGCCAAACCGCTCCACGGCCGCCCCGATACCCGAGCACCCAGAGGCAGTTCGTTCGAAGCCCCCGGGCTTCGGCACGGAAGGTCGCCTGACGAAGCGTGAATGGGAAATCGCTGAACGGGTCGGCAGCGGCCTGCGGAACAAGGACGTTGCCCTGCGCCTGAACATCACCCAGGAGACGGTTAAGAGCCACCTGAACAACATCTTCCGCAAGCTCCAGCTCGATGGCCGGATCGCCCTCGGAATGCTGGCTCAGAGCCGAATCGAACCGAAGAACGACGCGTGAGACTCGAGACCTAGGGGGCGTCCGCGGCGCAACGGAAGCCGAAGTCACCCTCTCGATAGCCCACGTATCCGAAGTTTCGCGCGGAGCAGCTGAGGACGCCGGGCCGGCTGTCCCAGGAGCCGCCACGGACGACGTGACTTCGACCCTTCGAGGGACCCCTCGGGTCCTTCCCGGGGCTGATCTCGTAATACTTCGGGTCGTACCAGTCCTCGCACCACTCCCAGACGTTGCCGGCCATGTCGAGCAATCCGTACGGACTCGCGCCGGCAGGGCGACTGCCGACGGACGCCGTCGCCTCGGAACCCCAGTTGCGGCGAAAGACTGCGAGGCTCGGATCGGGCTCTTCGTCGCCCCACGGGTATTTCCGTTCATCTGTGCCTCGGGCCGCCTTTTCTCGTTCGGCTTCGGTCGGAAGCCGGCCGCCGACCCACTCACAGTAGGCACGCGACTCTTCCCACGTCACGAAGACGGCTGGATGGTCCTCGAGGATGCCCCAATATGGCTCGTCGGGAGGAAGCGGCCTCCCGCTCGCCTCCAAGAACTTCTCGTATCGGGCCCACGTCACCGGGATCTTGTCCATCAGGAACGTCGAGACGTGCACGGTGTGGGGCAGCGGACGGCCCTCCGTCTCGAGGTTCCCCATGAGGAATTCGCCTCCGGGGACCTTCACCATCCGGGCGCCATCTCGCTTCCTGCGGTACGCCTCGTAACCTCGGTCGTTCCGCCCGATCGGGACCAGACCGTTCGGCTGAGGTGAGAGGGAGCTCGAGACACCGAGAGCGACGAGGACCGTACGTTCCCTGCGCACTCGCACCGTTCGTCGAGCTTCACGGCCTTTGGCGTCTCGCAACAGGACCTCTCTGTCGCCGGCCCGGACATTCTTGATGTGCGCGATCTTTTTGTTGGTTGTCCGACCCACCCGACCGCCGTCGAGAAGGATCTCCGCCCCGGCGGTGTCCGTCCGGATGGAGACGGCGCCATATGGGGTGGCCGGTGCGGTCATAGGCCGGGCGCCGACTCGGAGCACAAGCTCGCGGATTCCGAAGTCTTTCTCTTCTCTGGGGTCAGCGACGAGAACGGGGACGAGTCCATCTTCTCCGTCTTCGAGGCTGAGGTTCGTTCGCTGAGTGGCTTCCGCATAGATCGGTTCACCGGCCTGCGAGAAGCCCGAAAGCTTGCGCGCCGAGAGGGAGACCACCATGTCGATCGCCGAGCCAGACAACCTCAATGATGTGACCGATGCCTCCAGGAGCAAATACGGCGCTTCGGAAGACCCCGAGGTCCGGGATTCACCAGCCTTGTTCCCGTCCTCACCGCAGCGCGTCCCGGATCCGGTCGCCTTCCATTTCTGCGAGGCGTCCGGACGCACCTCGCCGAAGGCGCTCCGGAACATCCCCGTCGCTCCCGTTTCCATCTCTCGGGAGACGGTACAGCGCTCTGCATTCCCTCCAGCCGTGGGGTAGGCCGAGACCTCGATACGAACCGCGATCTTCGACGAATTGGCGCCATCGAGCCCAGGCGTCGCCAACCCCATCGCGAGAGCCGCGGCAAACAGAGGGCGACAAATCCTGTGCCTCGCCGGAGCGCCGACTGTCAACCCCGATCTTCGTCGCCTCTGCATCGTGCCTGCCTACTCCCGCGCGTCCTGGACGCAGCGGAACCCATGCCGGTGATTGCGCCACGATGGGTCCCTTCCCTGGCGTGCTGCGGGCCTCGTCGAAGTGGACGGCTCCATCCAGGATCCGCCGCGGAGGACCCGAAGGTGCCCGGAGGCGGGTCCCTTCGGATCCCTTGTCGGACCTGCGCGGTAATAGTTCTCCTCGTACCAGTCCTGGCAGAACTCCCAGACGCTTCCCCCCATGTCCAGCACGCCATACGGGCTCATGCAGCGCGGGAAGGCACCTACTCCCTTCGGGCGATGCGGCCCTCCGTCCCGCGTGTTGCAGCGGTCGGGATCCCATTGATCGCCCCAGGAGTATCGTCTTCCGTCCGTGCCCCGGGCCGCCTTCTCCCATTCCGCCTCGGTGGGGAGCCTTCCGCCGACCCACTCGCAGAACGCCGCGGCCTCGTCCCAGGTCACGGCGGTAGCGGGGTAGTCGTCCGCAGGGCCCCAGAGAGGCGGTTCGGGAAGCGGTGTCTCCGTCGCCCTAGGGAACTTGTTGTATTGGCCCCACGCCACCTCGGTCTTGTCGATGAGGTACGTCGACACGTGGACCTTGCGTTGCGGATGCTCCGCCGGCTCTCCTTCCCCATCGAGGTAACCCATCAGGAACTCTCCCGCCGGAATCTTCACGACGGGAGCCCCGTCCTTCGGACGCCAGTACTCCTCGTGGCCCTGGGCGTTCGGCCCCAACGGGAGGAGGCTCTTGTCGAGGGCCGGGGGCGATGGCGCCCGGAGGTTCAAGGTGACTCCGACTCTCTTGT
>JBKJVY010000209.1:0-5550 GCA_046717185.1 Thermoanaerobaculia bacterium | reverse complement strand
GCTCATTTCAGCCGCGCTCGGAGAGGATCGTATCTCCGCGCCCTCCCGGTCATCCCGAGCCCTTCGCCCTCTCCTGTCATCCCGAGCGAAGCGAGGGATCTGTGTCCCTCTCGACAGATCTGCGCGTCCACGTCCCACGTGCTAGCAACGGGCCCGTCCGGCCCGGAGATCGTGTGGCAGATGAAGGTCGCGCAGGGCGGCACGTACCGCTCGTACCGGATTCCGAGCCTGTATGCCGGAATGGTCTGGGTCGAGTAGGTCGACTCGTGTATTCCGATCCCGCGCACGAACCGATACCGGGTCAGGCGGGTGTCCCAATCTGCCTGCGGCCGATACACTTCATATCCGTACTAAAGAGGATTTCGCAGGCGTCCAGTGAAAGGATCTCGCCCATTCAGGAGTAGGCCGACCGTTGCCGATCGTCGTCGAAGTTCCCGTGCTCATCAAGGATCCTGTCGTGACGGGAGAGACGAGCGTCGCCGCTATGGAGACCGTCACGATCGACGGCGAGGACATCTTTCTGGACGGACCCGTCACGGCGCGTGTCGCCGTCGTCGATTTCGACGAGAAGACCGGGCGACTACATGGGGGCGTGCCGTTCTCGTCCCCCGCCGATGAAGACGAAAAGGGAAGCTATCGCCCCCGCTCGGCCGCGCCGATTCCCGGCGAGGCCCTCTCCCGCGACGTTTCTTCGGTCAGCGTGTTCGGAACGATCTTCAAGACCATCGAAATGTTCGAGGAACCCGACGCGCTCGGCCGGCGGATCGGCTGGGCGTTCGGCGCGCCGCAGCTTCTCGTCGTGCCTCGCGCGGGCGAGTGGGCGAACGCCTTCTACGAGCGCGAGTCCCACAGCTTGCAGTTCTTCTGGTTCCGCGCGCCGGACGGAAGCGTCGTACACACGAGCCACTCTCAGGACATCGTTGCCCACGAGACCGCGCACGCGATCCTCGATGGGATCGTCCCCGACCTGTACAACTCGATCTCGCCGCAAGCGCTCGCGATCCACGAGGCGGTGGCCGATCTGACCGCGCTCCTTTCCGCTTTTCGCTCGGAAGCGTTGAGCCTCCAGGTGTTGCGCGACACCCGGGGATCGATCGCGCAGTCGACCGCGTTCACGGGTATCGCCCAACAGTTCGGCGAAGCCCTTCGGGAAAACCGCCCGCTGCGCGAGCTGCACAACCGCAAGACGCTCAAGCCCCGCGCGCGGCGCGAAGACCGCGTGGACCGAGGCAGTCCGCACGCGCTCTCGGAGGTTCTCTCGGGCGCCTTCTACTCCGTCATGGTCAGGCTTCACGAGTCACTGAAGGACGAGTACGCGGCTCCGCGGAGCCGCGCCCCTCGCTCGTCGAGAAGGCGGAGTCCGAGTACGAGCAGCGCAAGCAGAGAGCCGCGCGGCGGGCCCAGAGGCCTTCCCGGGAGGAGACGCCGGGCGAGGGTGCGCACCTGCCCCCGCGCGAGC
This sequence comes from Thermoanaerobaculia bacterium, assembly GCA_046717185.1. Classification (GTDB taxonomy): domain Bacteria; phylum Acidobacteriota; class Thermoanaerobaculia; order UBA5066; family Gp7-AA6; genus Gp7-AA6. The sequence goes on along the minus strand of JBKJVY010000209.1, from coordinate 4,091 downwards.
GGGTCGCGATGAAGGCGCTCTACGTCGGCGCGAATCGACTGAAAAGGACGCTCTACCGAGGGTTGGACTACCTCCCGCCGGGCGACGTCTCTTTCGCGGATCTCGGACGCGCGATCCTCGCCTCCGACGAGGCGTCGCACCCCGACAGCGGCGAGCAGCGGCAGTGGATCCGCGAAGAGTTCGTGCGCCGGGGGATCGTCGAAAGCACGCGGGAGCTCGACGTCCGAACGAACTTCAAGCATCCCGCGGTGAGTACACTCGATCTGGACGCGCTCGTCCACAGCGATTGGGCGGCGTACCAGTTCGCCAACGAGAACCGGGCGCTCCTCGGCATACCGCGAAAGGTTTCGTTCGTAGTCCGGCCGCGCCTGAGCGTCGAAAAGCTGTACTGGCATCGCGAAAAGCCACAGTGGGTGCGCGAGTGCCTCTTCAAAGTCTCGTGGAACGACGTGGAGCCCAACCGTATCGGCCATGATCTCCCGAAGCGGCGCCGAATCACCGTCGGGACGACCCTCGCGATCGACTCGAATACGCGCGCGGTGCGCGCCCTGCTCACGTCCGCCTGGCAGGACCGGTCCCAGCGCGAAGATCGGGACCGGCTGCTCAGGGCGCTGATCGACGACGAGATCCTTCGCGTCGGGGAGGAGGCCCTCGGTCCCGACGCGAACCTCCTGCAGGGCGCCGTGAGGGCGGACGTCATCCAGGGCGTGCTGAGGATCCAGAGCGCGGCGCGCATGCTCCACATCAGCCCGGAAGACCGCTCGTGACGGACACGCTGACGGTCCGCTTCTACAACGTCCGATTCGGCGACGCGATCCTGATCACGGTCCCCGACCGGAACCCCAAGACGAAGAAGGTGACGAGGCGCCGCATCCTGATCGACTTCGGGAACGCGCCCACGGTCGCGAGCCCCGAGGGGGGCGACGACTCGGTCTTCAAGCCGGTCGTGGACGATCTCATCGAGGAGCTGGCCGGCGACCCGATCGACCTCTATGTGATGACCCACGAGCACCTCGACCACGTGCAGGGCCTTCCTCACGCGGACAAGAAAACGCACCCCAACGGCGAGCTCGCGGAGAAGCTTCCGATCGACTACGCGTGGCTCACGGGCTCGGCGCACCCGAAGTACTACGACACGCACGAGGACGCGAAGAAGAAGAAGCTCGCGCTCCTCGAGATGTACGAGAAGATCGAGCGCCACCTGAAGCTGGCAGGCGCGGAGCGGATCGCGCCGTTCGCCCGATTCCTCGCGATCAACAACCCGGCGAGCACGAAGCAGTGCGTCGAATTCCTGCGCAAGATCGCACGGAAGAAGACGAGTTACGTGCACCGGAGCGTCGGCAAGCCGGCGAACGGAACGCCGCTGTTCAAGGTCAAGGGGACGCATCCCTTCAAGGAGGCGAAGTTCGAGATCTGGGCGCCCGAGGAGGACACGAGCGACTACTACGGCAAGTTCCAGCCGCTCTCGCTGGGCGAGCCGGCCGCCGGCGCAGGCGTCGTCTCGCAGCGGATGACGGCTCCGCTACCGCCCTCCGGAGTCGACGGCGCCTTCTACAACCTCGTCAACACACGGCTGCGCGGAATCGGCGACAACATGCTCGCCATCGACCAGGCCGAGAACAACACGAGCGTCGTCTTTCTGCTCGAGTGGAGGGGCTGGCGGCTTCTCTTTTCCGGCGACGCGGAGATCCGCAGCTGGAAGACCATGGCGCGCGAGGGGGTGCTCAAGACCGTTCACTTCCTGAAGGTGTCGCATCACGGAAGCCACAACGGCACGCCGGAAGACGACCTCTTCGAGGCGATCCTGCCGAAGAAAGCTCCCGACAAGCGCAAGCGGACCGCCTGCATCTCGACGTGGATCGACACGTACCCCGGCATTCCGCACGCGCCCACCGACAAGCGACTGAAGTCGCGCTGCGCCTTCTTCACCACGCTGGACGACCCGGAGAAGCTCTTTTTCGAGAGAAAGTTCGAGGGCTGAGCAGATCACCTCTGAGGGATCTTTTGCCGCGCGCGGGGCTCTGCGTCTCGCCCTGACGTCGTCGCTCCTCGCCGCCGGGTGCGCTTCGGTTTCCGGCCGGCTGGTTGCGCCGACGCCCCTGGCGGCGAGCGGGTCGTTCCAGGGCGGGGCGGCGAGCGTCGACATCACGCCGATCTCCGGGTTTCCGATGGGTGGCCACGGGTCGGCCGGCCGGATCGGCCGCGGTGTCTGGACACGGCTCTACGCGCGCGTCGTCTACCTCGAGGACCGGAACGGGACGGCCGTAGCTCTCGTGGCCGCGGACCTCTGGTCGATTCCGGCGGGGCGCGCCGACCGCGTCGCGGAGCTGCTCTCCGAGAAGCCGGCGACGCGGCACCTCGCGCGAAGCCAGCTGCTGCTCGCCGCGACCCACACCCATCATGGTCCGGGAAACTACTCGACGAGCCCCGCCTACAACGCCTTCGCGTCAAGGGCTCCCGGCTTCGATCCTCACCTCTTTCGCTTCCTCGCCGCGCGCATCGCCGAGGCGGTCGAGAAGGCCGCGGTGACGAAGCGGAACGCGACCCTCGACTTGTCGACGGCGCGCGTCCCCGGACTGTGGCGGAACCGGAGCTCCGTGGCCTTCCGCCTCGACCCGGAGAGCTCGGAGATCGTCGCGGCGAACGCCGACTGCCCTCCTGTAACCCCGACCCCCGAATACCCGGACGAGTCCTGCGGCAAGGCGGTCGATCCGGTCTTGCGCGTCCTCACCCTGCGGGCCGCCGACCGCGACGAGCCGATCGCGGTCGCCGCGTTCGCGGGCGCGCACGCCACGGCGATGGGACAAGGGCTCGAGGTCTACAGCGCCGATTTCTTCGGGGTCGCCGCGCGGACGGCGGAACGTGGGCTCGCCTCCGGCACGACCCCGGTGGTCGCCGTATTCGCGGGTCCCGAAGGGGACGTCTCTCCCGCGTGGCGCTTCCAGGACCGACGGGACGCGCTCGGCCTGGGGACAAGACTCGGCGAGGCGATCGTCGCCGCCACCTCTCATCGCGATCGCGTCGACGGCGACGTGTCTTCCGCCTTCGCGATCGTCTCCCTCAAGAAGCAATGCTTCGCCGACGCGCGAGGGAGACGCCGCTGCACGGCGGGGTTCGCTCTGCCCGGGGCGCCCGTCCTCGGCGGCGCGGAGGACGGACGCACACCGCTCGCCGATCGCTGGCGGGAAGGGACGAAGACCCTGTTCCCGAGCGAGGACCATGGAAGCAAGCTCGGCGCGCTCGACGTCGACGGCATTCCGGTGCCGCTGACGAAGGCGATCGTGGCGCTCCTCCAGATTCCCGATCGCGTCCCGATCGCGATCCACCGGGTCGGGCGGATCCTCCTCGCCACGCTGCCCGGCGAGTTCACCGTCGTCGCGGGGAAGCGCATCGCCGATGCGGTCGCCGCGGGCGCGGCTTCCGCGCCGGAGAACGTCGTGACCGTCGGCCTCGCGAACGAGTACCTCTCCTACTTCGCGACCCCCGAGGAGTACGACGCGCAGCACTACGAGGGAGCCTTCACGGCCTGGGGCCCGAACTCGGTTCCGTTGCTCGAGACCCGAATGAGGGAGCTCGCGCGGGGAGAGCTGGCCGCGCCGCCGGCCGCGCGGAAGTACCGCTACCGGGCCGGCTCGCGCCACACGTTCGGGCTGCGGGAGCTCGCGGCGCGCACCCCGGCCGACGACGACGGGCTCGCCGGCGTCCTCGTGGACCTCGATTCGGGGACTGCCCTGCGAAACCTGCCGCGCGTCTTCTGGGACGATGCGGTTCCCCGCCGGAAATGGGAGGCGAAGGAACCCATTACGCCACAAGCGTCGCTCGAGCGACGGGATCCATCGGGAACGTGGTCGCCGCTCCTCGTCGACGGCTTCGCCGAGGACGACGGCGGACTCGACTTCGTGACCGTCGTGCTCGAATCGCGCGGCCGCGCCTCGACGTGGAAGGTGCTCTGGCTGCCCCCGCCGGATATCGCGCGAGGCGCCGTCGTCCGCCTGCGCGTGCGCCGCCTGCGGGGCGATGAGGTGTGCTCGCGGCCGTTCGCCGCTGGCGACGCGTTCCCCGGCCCCGACTCGGACTACCCGGCGGGGCCC
>JBKJVY010000208.1:0-7462 GCA_046717185.1 Thermoanaerobaculia bacterium | reverse complement strand
GTGGCAACTTCGGCTACAACGCCAACACCGAGAAGGTGGAGGACATGTTGAAGGCCGGCATCATCGACCCCACGAAGGTCACCAAGAACGCGCTCCAGAACGCTGCGTCGATCGCAGGCCTGATGCTCACGACCGAGGCCCTCATCTCCGAGATCAAGGAGAAGGACAAGGCCCCGGCCGGGATGCCGGGCGGCGGCGGCATGGGCGGGATGTACTAAGAAGAAGTTCTCAGTTCTCAGCTGGTTCGTTCTCAGCTGTGGCCCGGGCGCAAGCCCGGGCTTCTTTTTTTGGGGTCAACGCTGAATTCCTGAATTAGGGTCAACGCTGAATTCCTGAATCAGGTACAACGGCCCCAACAAATGAAGCCGTTCCTCTACACGGTCTGTCCGCGACCGCCTCATCCGACGCGGGACGGGTCCTCCATCCGCAACTTCCACCTCCTCCGCGCCCTTGCCGAAGACTTCCGGGTGCGCGCCTTCGTCCTGGTGCCGTCGCGCCGACGCGAGTGGAACGAAGATCTCCCTCCGGGCGTGGAGGCGGAGGTCTTTCCGCAGTCGGCGCGGCCAGTTCGACAGGCCGCGGCGCTCGCGGCAACCGCCGCGGGTCGCGCCTACTCCCCCTTCCTGTATCGCTCGCGACCCCTTGCCGCGCGGCTGCGGCAGCTCGCGGCCGTAGAGAAGCCACGCTGGATCGTCGCCCACTCGTACCACGTCGCTCCTCTCGCGCTCGACGCCTACGGCCCGCTCTGGATCGACTTTCACAACCTCGACTCGGAGCTCTGGCGGCGCATGGGGGAGAGCGCTTCGTCCCGCCTCTCGCGCATGTTCGCGCGTTCCCAGGCGCCCCGCGTCTCCCGCGTCGAGGCCCAGCTCGTCCTGCGGGCGTCCGGCCTCTCCTGCGTGTCCGAACGCGATGCCGCGCACCTGGCGGAGCTCGCTCCCGACGTTCCCCGGGTCGTTGTCCCGAACGGCGTGGACCTCGATCGCTACGCCTTTCGCGCGGAGCCGGCACCGACCGAGATCGTCTTCTACGTGGGAGACCTGACGTGGCCGCCGCACGCGGAAGGGATCGCGTGGTTCCGGCGTGAGGCGTGGCCGCTCGTCGTTCGGTCGAGACCGAGCGCCCGCGCGCACGTCATGGGACGAGGGACGGTTGCGGGCACCGGCAGCGACGGCTTCACGTTCCTCGGCGAGGGCAACGACACCCGTCCTCACTGGCAGACGGCGGCCGTGGCCGTGGTGCCGCTTCGCGCGGCAGCCGGGACGAGGCTGAAGATCCTCGAGGCGGCGGCGTGCGGCGTGCCCGTGGTGTCGACGTCGGTCGGCGCGGAGGGTCTCGATCTCGTAGACGGCGCCGAGATCCTCCTGGCCGATACGCCCGGCGAGTTTGCGGGCGCCGTATCGCGGCTGCTTGGAGACCCCGACGCGCGGCGCCTTCAGGCCGCCGCCGCCCGGCGCAAGGTTGAGGACCGCTATGGTTGGGGCTCGATCGGCCGGTCGTTTTCCCGGGAGCTCCTGCGGCGGGAAGCGGAGCGGAAAGCGTGACCACGGTCGCGGGCATTCTCGCGGCGGCGGCCGTTCTCCTTGTCCTCTGGTCTTACGCCGCGTACCCCGCGCTCGTGTCACGGCTCGCCCGACGCGTCGCGGGGGAGGAATCGAAATCGGTCAACCCTCCCTCCGTCGAGATCCTGATTGCCGCGTTCGACGAAGAGGAGGTCATCCGTCGGCGGGTGGAGAACGCGCTCGCGCAGAGCCATGCGGGAGCCCTCGGCGTGTCGGTCGGATGCGACGGCTGCCGGGACCGCACCGCGGAGCGCGCCCGAGAAGCCGGGGACGGTCGCGTGAGGGTCGAGGAATTCCCCGTTCGACGCGGCAAAGCCGCGGTGTTGAACGACCTCGTCCTGTCCGCGCGCGCCGACATCCTCGTTTTCACCGACGCCAACTCGACGTTTGCGGCCGGAGCGGTCGCCCGCCTCGCAGACCGGTTCGCCGACCCGAAAGTCGGAGCGGTCTGCGGCCGTCTCGTCCTCGAGCCGGCGTCCGGCGCGGTCCGCACGCCGGAGACCGAATTCTGGGACCGCGAGACGCGGGTGAAGGAAGCCGAGGGAAGGCTGGGCGTCTGTCTCGGCGGAAACGGCGCCATTTATGCGGCGCGGCGCCGACTCGTCCGCCCGCTGCCGGCGGAGACGGCGCTCGACGACTTTCTCATTCCCGCGAGGATCGCGGCAGAAGGGTGGTCGGTCGTCTTCGCAAGCGACGCGGTGGCCGGAGAGAGCACGGCTCCCGACGTCGCCGCCGAGGCGAGCCGGCGGCTGCGCATCGGAATCGGCGCCGGAGGCCTTCTGCGGCGCGAGCGATGGCTCTTCGACTTCGGGGCCCGGCCGCTCCTCGCCCTTGCGTTCGTTTCCCGCAAGGCGGCCCGGTGGCTCGCACCCGTGCTCGCGCTCCTCGCGGTCGGCGCGGGGCTCGCGTCGCCGGTCCTTCGCCCGGCTGCCATGGCGGCCGCGCTCGTCGTCGCCGTCGCCGCGGCGTCGATCCGCCTGCACCCGCGCCTCACCGGATGGCCCGGGAGGCTCTATTATTTCTTCGTGATGAACCTCGCGCTCGCGGCCGGAGTCGTGGCCGGGCTCGCCGGCCACCGCCGCCCGGTCTGGGATCGGACGGCGCGCTGATCGGAGGCGTCTCCGCCGCCCGGCGTCGGCCGGTCGGGGAAGCTGCGGAATCGGACCGGCCATCGTGAAGCGCTCCCCTTCCGCCTTCCGACCCGTTGCGCTCGCCGGCGATCTCGTGATCTCTCTCGCCGCGCTCTATGGCGCATTCCTCCTCCGGACACACGTCCCGATTCCGGGCACTGAAGACCTGCTCCCTCCCCAGAACGTCCGCTTCGGGCTCTGGAACGTCGCCCTGGTCGCCGCGGTCCAGGTCTTCTCGCTTTCGTCCGTCGGGTTGTACGGGGAGCACGAGCGATTCCGCGAGTCGCTCGCGCGCCTTCTCATCCCCGCGCTCTTTCTCGAGCTCGCGACGCTCGCCTCCGTTTACTTCCTCGCGCCGAAGTACTCCTTCCCGCGCTCCCTGCTCGTCGCCTACCTCGCCGTCAACGGGCTCGTGCTCCTCCTCTGGCGGTCGTCGCTCGACCGACTCTTTCCGCTGCCTCGGCGGCGGGCTCTCGTGGTCGGGAGCGGACCCGCCGCGGAGTTGATCGCCGATACCGTTCGCCGGCACCCGTGGAGCGGCGTGGAGATCGTCGGCGTCGTGGGGGAGGCGGATGCCTTCCGCACAGGCTCCCTGGCCGGAGGCGCGCCCGGAGATTTTCCGCCACTCACGTTTCTCGGTCCGATCGAGCGGCTCGCGGAGATCGTGGAAAGCGAGCGCGTGGACGAGGTCATTCTGACGCCCGAAGGACCCTCGTGGAGGGATCGGCTCTCCGAGCGGATCCCGGAAGGGTGGCGCGCGGACCTCCTCGTCTGGCCGTCGCCCTTCGAGACGATGATCGGGCGATTGCGCTTCCGTATCGTCGGGGATCTGCCGCTGCTCGAAGCGCGGAGGGAGCCGCTGCGCCCGATCGGAGCCTTCTTCAAGCGGGCGTTCGACGTCGTCGTTTCCGCGGCGGCTCTGGTCGTTCTGACGCCCGTGCTCGCGGTCGCGGCCCTGCTCGTCGCGGGGACATCGGTGGGCGGTGTCTTCTATCGCCAGACCCGCGTGGGGAAGGACGGCCGCCACTTCGAGCTGTGGAAGCTCAGAACGATGAGAAGCGGAGCGGAGATCGAGACCGGAGCCGTGCTCGCTTCTCCCGGTGACCCGCGCATGACGGCGATCGGGCGGATCCTCCGCGCCGCGCGCATCGACGAGATCCCGCAGCTCGGCAACGTATTCGTCGGCGACATGAGTCTCGTCGGACCCCGGCCGGAGCGGCCGGAGTTCACTCGCGAGTTTGCCCGCAGCGTGCCGGGATGGGCGCTGCGACACGCGGTGCGGCCGGGTCTGACCGGCCTCGCGCAGGTATCGGGCGAGTACTCGACGGAACCCGAGATCAAGCTGCGGTACGATCTCGCTTACTTGAACAACTGGTCCTTCGGACTCGATCTGTCCATCCTTCTGCGCACCCTGAGAGTGATCCTGACGCGGCGAGGCGTTTGATGTCTCCGGTGTCGCCGCCTCGCGTCGCCGTCGTCATGCCCGCCTACAACGCGGCGAAGACTCTCGAAAAAACCTACGCTGACATCCCGAAGGATTTCGTCGACGACATCATCCTCGTGGACGACGCCTCGCGGGACCGCACGGTCGAGATTGCCCGCGAGCTCGGGGTCCACGTCGTCGTGCACCCCCGCAACCGCGGCTACGGCGCAAACCAGAAGACGTGCTACCGGACCGCCCTCGAGAGGGGGGCCGACGTCGTCGTGATGGTCCACCCCGACCACCAGTACGACCCGCGCGTTATCCCCGACCTGCTCGACACGCTCGAGCGCTCCGGTTGCGATGCGGTATTCGGGAGCCGGATGCTCGGCGGCCGGCCGATCCAGGGAGGCATGCCGAAGTGGAAGTACCTCGGCAACATCCTCCTGACCGCCATCGAGAACGCGACGTTCCTGATCTACCTGACCGAGTACCACAGCGGTTTCCGCGCGTACACGCGACGGTACCTCGAGGCAGTCAACTTCGAAGCGAACTCCGACGGTTTTGTCTTCGACACGGAGATCATCGCCCAGGGGATGGCCCGCCGCCTGACAATCCGCGAGATCCCGATCGAGACCCGCTATTTCGACGAAGCGTCTCAGATCGCGTTCGTGCCGTCGGTTCGATACGGGCTCGCGATTCTGAAGACGATGGGTTTGTACAAGCTCCACGAGTGGAGGGTTCGATCGAGCGGCATCTTCCGGCCTTCGGCCGAGCTGTCAGCTGTCAGTTCTCAGCTCTCCGCTTCGGAAAAGGCGTCGCCCGGTCCGGCTGATCGCTGACCTCTCCTAGTCCGGCGGCCGAGGAGGAGCGGTCAGCCTCCCGGCGGTTAGCTCCGCTTCCAGACGGACGAGCTCCGCCGCTGCATGTTCCGCGAATCCCTGCGGCACCGCCCGGAGGAGCGCCGGGCTGATCCACACCGCGCGCACGAAGGCCGTGTCGGCGACGCTCCTCTGGCCGGAGAGCGCCGCTGCCCGACCGAAGTTCAGGTGAATCTCCGCCCTCTCACCGGAGGCGAGAGCCTCCCGGTAGCAGCCGAGCGCGCGTTCGGCGTTGCGGGCGACGAGCTGAGAGGAGCCCGCAAGAACCCATGCCCGAGAGTCGCCCGGGAGTACGGCCGCCGCCGTCACAGAGGCTTCGGTGACGGCTTCGAGCACGCCGATCGCGTTATCGACCTCGGCAGGGCGGTTGAGGACGTAGTCGAACGCCCCGTTTGCGCGCGCGAGCCGCCGCTCGGCGGCGTACCTCAGGATCTCCGGCGACGCGAGCGCCGCGAGAGCGATTCCGAGCGCGGCCGCGCGAAGCGTCTTCATTCGGGAAGGGGGTCCGGCGCGGCTTCCGCGGCGAGCTTCCAGCTCCGGCCGGCGACGAGAAGCAGTGGCACCGCGGTGATTGGTCTCTGCAATGGAAACCACGTCGAGGCGGCCGCCGCGCCGGCCGCGAGCACCCCGAGAAGCACCGCCATCTCGAGGCGGTTGACACGCGGCGCCGCTGCCTTCCGCACGAGGGCGACTGCGAGCGCTCCCGCGGAGAGCATCACGGCGATCCCTCCGGGGATTCCCGTTTCCGCGAACGCCTGGAGGTAATCGCTGTGCGCCTCGGAGTAGGAGCTCGTCACGAGCGGGTTCACGAACCGGCGCCGTGCTCGGATCTCCCCGCTCAGGCGGTGGGGAACGAACTCGGCGCCGTACGTGCCGGGGCCCCAGCCGAGGAGAGGCCGCTCCCGGGTCATCTCGGCCGCGGCGGCCCAGGCGCCGAGGCGATAGGTGGTGAGCCGATCCCAGTCTCCGGCGCGGACGAGGCGCACGGCCTCGCCGGCCCGCTCGGCCAGCGGCGAATACAGGAAGACCGTGATCACGAGGGCGGCGAGGATCCCCGAGATCGGAAGAAGGGCACGCCGGCCGAACAGGGTCGCGAGAAGAACGGAGCCCCCCGCCGCCAGCGACAGCACCGCGGTCAGGTTTCGGTTCACGAGCAGGGCGGCAAGGAAGAGAAGGAACGCCGCGCCCGCCAGCGCGCGTGGGATCGGTCTCCTCGCCGCGAGCGCGACCGCGAGCGCAACCACCGCGGCGAACCCGACGGAGAGCGCGAGGTACCCCACGTTCCCCGCGAGCGCTCCGGTCTCGTTTCGGGTTCCGAACGTCTGCAGTTGGAACGGCTGAATCCCCCGGCTCTGAAGGATCGAGATCACCGCGTTCACCGCCGTCGCGACGAGGAACGCCGTGAGGAGAAGGCCCTTGCGGCGTCCGATCACCCGGGAGGCGCCGAGCGGCAGGAGCAGGGCGTAGAGGAACAGCGCGCGAAAGGAGTCGAGGGAGGCCGCCTGGCGCGGCGAAAGGAGCGCCGACAACCCGGCCCACACGATCGCCGCCGCCAGCGCGCCAAGGGCGATTCGAGACGGCAGCGGAAGGGCGCGCCAGGTGCGACCGGGACTCTGCGATGGAAGGGGACTCGCGAACGCGGCGAACGCGGCGATTGCGATGCCGGCGAGCGCGACGAACCGCTTCGGGGCGTCGAACGACGCGTGCGCTCCCGGATCGACGAGGAGCGCGGTGCCGATGACCACGGCGACGAGCGCCGTCACGACGATTGCTTCGCGAAAACCTGCGGCAAGAGAAGCGCCTGGCGGCGCAGCCGGCGACGGACGGCCACGCGAGGGACCGGGTCGCGCCTTCCCTCGCCTCTTCGCCACGACCGGCGATGTTATGACGGTATTCTCAGGGCGCTGTGAGCTCCGAAGCGCCGCGCCCGCGTCACGTTTCGCTTCCGGTCTGGATCCTGCGCCACAAGAGCGAGGTGCTGCTCGGGGCGGTGTCCTTTCTCCTGCTTGCCGTTGCCGCGCTCGGATTCATCGGGTCGGCGGTCTCCTCCCGGTTCGATCACCGTCGGTGGAACCTCCCGTCGCGGATCTACTCGGACCTGACAGTCCTCGAGCCGGGGAGCCCGGGGTCGCCCGATCGCCTCGCCGCCAAGCTCGAGCGGCTCTTCTACTCGGCCGTGCCGGGCGCGCCCGAGACTCCGGGTCACTACCGGAGGACGGGACAGGCGATCGATGTCCACACGCGCGACTTCGTGTATCCCGGCCGGGTGTTCCGGGGTTTCCGCGCGCGAATCGAGTTCTCGGCCGGCAGCGTTCGCGCGATCACGGACGAGGGCGGCGACCCGGTGCCCGCTTTCGTCGTCGAGCCCGAGCGGCTGGGCTCGGTATTCAGCGAAGAGCACGAGGACCGGACGCTCGTGCGGCTCGCGGAGGTCCCGCGGTCGCTCATCGACGCGGTTCTCGTGACGGA
>JBKJVY010000207.1:0-7879 GCA_046717185.1 Thermoanaerobaculia bacterium | reverse complement strand
CGCGACCGTCACCTGTACGCTGACGAGCTCCGCCGTGTGGAGTTGCGTCGACTCGAGCGACCGTAACTCGAAACGGGATCTCGCTCCCGTCGACGGGCGCGAAACGCTTGCACGGCTCGTCGCGATGCCCATACAGACTTGGGGCTACATCGACCGAGAGCCAACGGCGCGGCACATGGGACCGATGGCTCAGGACTTCGCCGCGGCCTACGGCCTGGGCTCAGACGACAAGACGATCAACCCGCTCGACACCAACGGAGTCGCGCTTGCGGCGATCCAGGGACTTTACGAAGAGGTTCAGGAGCTGAGGAAGCGCCTCGCGGAGCTGGAGGCGGAAAGAGACTAGGCGGAGAAGTCGCGGACGTCCTTGAACGGCGTGTCGCGGTCGGTGAAGTCGGGGCGGTAGTAGCGGTTCGCCGTCTCGAGCTCCTGCTGGAATCCGTTCTCGAAGCCGTTCGCTTCGAGCGCGGCGAGCGCTTCCTCCCACTCCGCCGCCGTGATCGAGCGGGAGAGCGCGGCGTACCGCTCGCGCGAGGTGGCTCGGTGGATCGGGTAGTACTGCGCCATGAGCGAGATCGCGACGCGCGGGGAGAGCGTCTCGGCGATCCACGCGAGCGACTCGCCGATCCCGGCGACGCCGTTCGGCAGCACGAGCATGCGGACGAGAAGCCCGCTCTTCAGCAACCCGTCGTCGCCGTAGACGAGCGACGAGCCCTTCTGCCGGTACATCTCGACGAGCGCGTCGCGGGAACGCTCGGCGTAGTCGGGGACCTTCGAGTAGAGCCAGCCGGCGGAGGAGTCCGAGTACTTGAAGTCGGGCAGGTAGACGTCGACGATTCCGTCCAGGAGGCGGAGGACTTCGACCGAGTCGTAGGCGTTCGTGTTGTAGACGATCGGGAGGCGCAGGCCGTCGCGCGCCGCGAGGAGGACCGCCTTCGCCATCTGCGGCGCGTAGTGCGTCGGTGAGACGAAGCCGATGTTGTGACAGCCGCGACTCTCGAGCTCGAGCAGCATCTCCGCGAGCCGCTCGACGGTGACCTCGTTCGTCCTCTGCGTTTTCCAGTCCTGGCTGATCTGCCAGTTCTGACAGTAGACGCAACGCAGGTTGCAGTTGCCGAAGAAGACGTTGCCCGCGCCGCGCGTTCCCGATAGAGCCGGCTCCTCGCCGAAGTGCGCCGTGTACGAGGACACCACCGGGTCGAGCCCCGACGCACACGAGGCGAGGACGTTCGCGAGCCGGTCGTTCCCGCAGTTGCGGGGGCACACGGTGCAGGAGGCGAGCAACCGGTAGAGCTTCTCCACGCGATCCTCGAGCTCGCCCGACTCCAGAAGTCCAACGTAGCCCGGTTCGTACATCGAAACTTAATCTAGCATTCCCGCGTGCCGGAGAGTCCTGCGTCGCGAAGACTGCGCTGGGGATTCAACCTTTTCCCCGCCTTCCGCGGCACGGGTGCGCGCATCACCTACATTGCCGCCGACTATCGGGAGATGCGCGTGAAGCTGCCGCTCAACTGGCGGACGCGGAACTACGTCGGCACGATCTTCGGCGGGAGCCTCTACGGAGCGGTCGATCCGCACTACATGATCATGCTGATCAAGATCCTCGGCCCCGGCTACATCGTCTGGGACAAGGCCGCGACCATTCGTTTCAAGAAGCCGGGCCGCGGGACGCTGTACGCGCGGTTCCTGATCTCCGAGGAAGAGATCGCGGAGATTCGAAGGCTCCTCGAGACAGCGCCGTCGATCGATCGGATATATCCGGTCGAGCTCAAGGATGTCGAAGGCGTAGTCCACGCGGTCGTGGACAAGACGATCTACATCCGGCGGAAAGCGGACTAACCTACTCCGCGACCGGATACGGGAACGTGTCCGGATCGTCAGGGTCGAAGGGCTCCGACTTCAGCATCAGGAACCGCGAGTCCACGAGGAACCGGATCGCGTGCGACTCGCCCGGCTCGAGGAAGACACCCTCGTTCTCCGCAAGGAAGAACTTGTCGGTCTCCCCGCTCTCGACGTTGACCGTCGAGACCCCCGCCCGGCCCGCGAGGAGGTGGAAGAAGACGCGCGTGCGCCGGTGGTAGTGGTTGCCCATGACCGCGCCGGCCGACATCTCGCCGCAGACGACGTTCCCGGCCGGGAAGCCGCTCAGGACCTCGCGGAATACCCCGCGATCGTCGCGTCGCTCGAACCGCGGACCCAGAGTTTCGTGCGCCATGGGCGAGAAAGCATATCCGCGCGACGCCGCCGAAAGTGCGGACAGTCCCGCCGTGACAAACAGTTAAAGCAGGCTCCGAGAGTTCGGAGTTCGGATAGAATATGGATTATGAGCTCAATCCGAATTCGATCCATTGGCGATCCATTCGACACCCCCGATATTGCCCGAAAGGCTCTCGACACTGTCCGCCAGATCGAAGCGATGGGTCTTCTCCTCCCCGAACCGGTCGACCGACTCGACGCCGAGACGTTTGACCAGATCGCCGATCGGGTCTCGAGCGCCGGCATCGCCACGGGGATTCTCGCGGCTCTGCGGCAGGACTTGAGGAGCGAACGACCGAACCTCGAGCTGCTCTCGAAGCGCCTGGAGCAGTTGAACGAGGTCCTGGCGAGTACTCCGGCGCCGCGCTCCGAGTGGCCCCGACTCGCCCATCTTTTCGGCGTCGATCGGCTGTCCGGTCTGCTCGGCATCTCGCCCGGGAGCGCGCGTCGCTACAAGGCGTCGTCTCGAACGACACCCGACGAGATCGCCGCTCGGCTGCACTTCCTCGCGATGGTCGTTGGAGACCTTGCGGGCGCGTATAACGACATCGGGACCCGCCGCTGGTTCGAACGAAAGCGAACGGCGCTCGCCGGGCAAACGCCCTCGGAGATCCTGGCGGGCGACTGGAATCCCGACCACCCGGAACCCTCAAAGGTCCGAGAACTGGCCCGCTCGCTCGTCGCCTCGCCGGCGACATGATCGGATTCCGGCACTGCGACCCACGGGTTCCCTTCCTCTGGGAAGACGCCTCTCAGCCGGAGGCGCGATGGCACGGACCCGGGGAAGGGCCGGCCCACTACTTCGCGGACACGCCCGATGGCGCCTGGGCCGAGTTCTTGAGACACGAGGAGATCAAGGACCCGTCGGACCTGCCGACGATACGCAGAGCGATGTGGGCGATTGAACTGCGAGACGATCCGTTTGAAGAGCCTGCCCTCTCGAACGATTTCCTGACGGGCGGGCTGGCGACCCATGCGGCCTGCCAGGCGGAAGCCCGACGGCTGCGTGGACTCGGGACGAAGGAGTTGAGCGCGCCGTCCGCGGCTTTGCTCCCCGGTCGAGCGGGTGGCTGGCGAGTCGATGGAGGATTTCGACCCGGTCCGCCGCGTGATGGGAGGGTCATTGTCCTCTTCGGACTTCGCCCCGATCTGACCGGTTGGTCGGCCGCAGGGGAGGGGCGTCCTCGCGACGACGTGCTCGCGCGCGTCCGTCATTTCTGAGTGCCTTCCCCCGCTCGTTAGTCGTGCCTCCGGATCCGCGCGATGAAGATCCGCGCGACGTACTGAAGGCCGGTCGAGAAAAACCGGACGAGACTCGGCGCGGACTTGGAGACCCCCTTCTGCCGGTCCCGAAACGTGTAGGGCACCTCTTTCACGGTGAGTCCTTTTCGCCGGCACGCGAACAGAAACTCCATGAAGTACGCGCCGTACCCGGTGGGGATGACGGTGACCCTGTCGAACACGGTCCGCCGGAGGACGACGAAGCCGCTGTCGTAGTCCCGGATGCCGTAACCGAGCACGGTCGTGGCGAGGCCGTTGATGAGGCGGCTCGAGGCGACCCGCAGCCACGCCCGGTCGTCCCGGCCTCCCGGCGCGTAGCGCGATCCCACGACGACGTCGTGCTGGTCGAGCTCGGCGATCATCCCGGGGAGCATCGTCGGAGGCATGCACATGTCGGCGTCCATCCAGCCCACGATCGCGCCCCGGCTTTCCAGTATTCCGCGGTTGAAGGCGGAAGCGAGGCCCCGCGTGCCCACCCGCCGAATGACCTTGACGCGCGGATCGTTCAGCTCCTCGGCGAGCTTCCACGTCCCGTCGGGAGAGTCGTCGTCCACGACGATGACTTCGGTTGAATCTCCCAGGTTCTCGAAGACTCCCCGGATCGTGTCGAGGATGTTCTCCCGCTCGTTGAACGTGGCGAGCACGATGGATACCCGCGGGTCGCCGGAGCCGACGTTCCCGCTCGGGCTCACCCGCGGCACTGCGCGAGCTTTTCGACGACCTCCTCCACCTGCCCGCGCGTCAAGCCGAGGCCGGACGGCAGGTAGAGGCCGCGTTTCCAGAGGTCGTCCGAGACCGGGTACTCGCCGGACGTGTCCGGGAACCGCGGGTCGTCGCCGGCGAAAGCCGGCTGTTGGTGCATCGGACAGAAGAACGCGCGGGTCTCGACCCCCTTCTCCTTCATCGCCGCCATCACGCCGTCGCGGCCGCGCCGGAACGAGTCGCCGAGCTTGACCCCGTACATCCAGTAGACGCTCTTCGCGGCCGGCGCCTCCCACGGCAGCTCGACGTCGGGGACGTCCGAGAACGCCTCGGCGTACCAGCGCGCGATCTCGCGCTTTTTCTCGACCTTCTCGACGACCTTCTCGCTCTGCGCGAGGCCGATCGCCGCCTGGACGTTCGTGAGCCGATAGTTGTAGCCGACTTCCCGGTGAACGAACCGCGGCTCGGCGAACGCCTGGTTGCGCAGGAGCCGGAGCTTCGCGGCGAGCGCCGCGTCCGAGCACAACACCATCCCGCCCTCGCCCGTCGTCAGGATCTTGTTGCCGTAGAAGCTGAAGCAGGCAGCGTCGCCGAAGCTACCCACCTTCCGCCCGCCGATCTCGGCGCCGTGCGCCTCGGCGCAATCCTCGATGACGAGAAGCCCGTGACGCCGCGCGATCTCTCCGATCGCCGGCATGTCGCACGGGTGGCCGTACATGTGGACCGGCATGACGGCACGGGTACGCGGGCCGATCTTCTCCTCGAGCCGCGCCGGGTCGAGGCACCACGTCTTCGGGTCCACGTCCACGAGGACGGGCCGCGCTCCCGTCTGGATCACCGTATTCGCCGAAACGATCAACGTGAAGTCGGGGATCAAGACCTCGTCGCCCGGACCGATGCCGAGCGCGACGAGCGCGAGGTGGAGGCCGGTCGTGCAGCTCGAGCACGCCACCCCGTGCGGAACTCCGCAATACGCGGCGACACTCTCCTCGAAGCGCGTCAGGTAGGACCCGAGGGACGAGATCCAGTTCGTCTCGAGACAGTCGAGGACGTAGCGTTTCTCGTTTCCGTCCAGCACGGGCTCCCAGACCGGGATCATCCGACGTTCCCTCCTCTCGCGGCGGCGATGGTATCCCGCGGGCCGAGCGGCTTCGTCGCGACGCAGAACACCGAGAGACCAAAGGGAAACCGTCCGCCGAGTCGCCGTTCGACCGCGAGCACGGCCGAGAGAACTGCGTTCAGCGGACGCGGCACGGGTCGGACGTCGGATCGCGCCTCTACCCGCGCCTTCCGCCGCCGGCGTCCGACGCGCGCGATCGCCGCGAGCGGGAAGAGAAGCGCGTTTCGATAGGCAGATCGGCGGAGCGCCAGCCCCGCGGCGGACAGGAGCGTTGCGACTTCGGCGCGCCGGTAGCGTCGCTTCGTCCAGACGGCCGCGTCGTGCTCGCCGCGGAGAGAGTCGAACGCGGGCACCTGAACGAGAAAGAGTCCGCCGGGCCGGAGCACCCGCGCGGCCTCCTCAACCGCCTGGCGCTCGACGACGCCGGAGTGGCAGAGGACGTCGATCGAGACGACCGCGTCGAAAGAGCCGTCCGCGAACGGAAGCGCGGCGACGCTTCCCTGCACGAGCGCCGCGCCCCCGCGCTTCCGCGCCAGGCGGATGCCCTCCGCCGAGATCTCAACTCCCGCCCGCCACGCGGAGGAGCGCAGGTTCGCGAGGAGCCCGCCCGTCCCGCAACCGGCGTCGAGCACGGCCAGCCGCCCCCCTTGTCGGGAGCGCAGCGTGTCGAGCCAGCGCTCGACTTCCCGGCGGACGCCGACGTACCACCAGTGGCGGTCTTCGACCGCGAACATCGCGGCGTATTCCGAGGGGTTCATGAGGACGAGCTAAGCGCTCCTTCAGGCCACCCAATGCCAGTTCACGAACCGGGCGGCGGCGGCGAAAAGCAGCACGCCGGAGACGATCCACCAGGCGAGACGGACGCGCGGGCGGCCGCGCGAGCCTTCGGCGAGCGCGTAGTACACGGGGTAGACGACGAGGAGGAACCGGGGCATCCCGCCCGAGAGCCCCGTCGTCATAGGGAGCGCGATCGCCGCGCCCGTCCAGGCCGCATCCGACCACTTCTTCCGGCTGAGCTGATAGACGCCGACAAGGACGAAAACAAGCGCGACAGAGTAGTCGAGCGCGAGTGACGGGTCGCTCCGCCACGACATGTGCTTGAAGCGCAGCCCCATCGAGAAAAACCACGCTTCGATTCCGGAAAGCGAGCTCGTCCCGCGATGCCAGCCTTCCATCGAGCGGAAGAAGAGACCCGGCTCCCCGTAGATCGCGCCGATTCCGACGATCCAGAGGAAAACCGTTGCGACCGGCACGAGGCCGACCGCGAGCGCCCGTCCGATGCGGCGCCGTCCGTCCGGCCCCCGCCGCTCGAGCGCCGCGAGGAAGAGTGCCGGCGCGGCGGCGAGAGCGGAGGCGCGCGTCAGACCGAGGAGGAAACCGAACAAGAGCGCTTTTCGGAGCGGACCGTCCCGCGCGTCGCGGAAGGCGAGGAGCGCGAACAGAAGGAACATCGACTCGGCGTACACGGCGGCGAGAAAGAAAGCGGTCGGGAAGAGGAGAAGGAAGAGGACAGCGGCGCGGCCGTCCTCCTCGCCCAGCCTGCGCACCCCCTCCCGGTACAAGAGGCTCACCGCGAGAAAGAGGCACACGTACGTCACCACGAGACCGGCGTGAAAGCCGTCCATCGCGAAGGTGTCGCGGAGAACCTTGGCGGCGGTCGGATAGAGCGGGAAGAACGCGTGGTTCGAAGGCTTCCCGTCGGGAGGCGGTTTGCCGTAGCCCCACTCGATGATCGCGAGGTACCAGCCCGAGTCGAACTTTGCGTAGAGCGGCGCTCGCAGCTCGAGAGGAATCTCCCACCGAAGCCGGTGCTCGATCGGGAGGTAGGTGCGGGCGACCATCCCCCACGCGCCGAGCGCGAGGACCCAGGCCGCGACGGCGAGAAAGAGCTTCGCCGGGCCGAAGCGACGGCCGAGAAATGCGACGAGCTTTTCGAGAGAATTCAACGGTGTAAGTCTAAGGGCGAGCCGAGACCGAGGACTGAGAACTGAGGACTCGGAAGCGGTTCGTCAGAGTCGCTTCAGGGCCTTCATCGCTGGCTTCAGGTCCTGCCGCGTTTTCCAGAAGTCGGCCCACGGGTCGGGCCGTTCGAGCCGCTTCACGAAACTGGACAGGTTGAATCTGCCCGGGTCGAGCTTCGGCACCACCTCCGACCACTCCAGCGGAGTCGAGACCGGGGCTCGCGGGAAACGGCGCACGCAGAACGGCGCCACGACGGTCTGCGCGAAACCGTTGCGGAACGGATCGAGATAGACGCGCCCCTCCCGCCTGGCGATCGAGGCTTCCATCGTCATCTCCGCCGGATATGCCGCCGAGAGCTTCGCGCCGAGGGCCTCGGCGAACCACCGGACCTCGTCGGCGTCCGGCCCCACACGGATCGGCACGAAGACATGGAGGCCCCTCTTCCCGGACTTTTTCGCGAATGAGACGAGCTGCAGCGCGTCGAGCGCCGCCTTCACCTTCTGCCCCGCCCGGGCGGCGTCGGCGAACTTCCCGGAGTCGGGGTCGAGATCGAAGCAC
>JBKJVY010000206.1:0-4982 GCA_046717185.1 Thermoanaerobaculia bacterium | reverse complement strand
CTTCGTCCGCGGGACGACCGAGGCCGTCAACCTCGTCGCCCAGACCTTCGGGCGCCAGCGCGTCGGCGAAGGGGACGAGGTGGTGATCACGGCTCTCGAGCACCACTCGAACATCGTGCCCTGGCAGATCCTCTGCGACGAGAAGAGGGCGAAGCTCCGGGTTCTCCCTATCGATCGGACGGGCGAGGTGCGGGTCGAGGAGCTCGAGCGTCTCCTGACGCCTCGCACGAAGATTGTGTCGGTCGCTCACGTCTCGAACGCGCTCGGCACCCTCGTCCCCATTCGGCGCATCGTCGAGATCGCGCACGCGCGCGGCGTCCCGGTCTTCGTGGACGGGGCGCAGGCGGTCCCTCGGCTCGCCGTGGACGTCCGCGAGATCGGGTGCGACTTCTACGCCTTCTCCGCGCACAAGATGTACGGCCCGACCGGAATCGGCGTCCTCTACGGGCGCGCCGCGCTCCTGGACGAGATGCCTCCCTACCAGGGAGGCGGCGACATGATCAGCTCGGTCTCCTTCGAGAAGACGACGTGGAACATCCTCCCCTACAAGTTCGAAGCGGGGACGCCGGACATTGCGGGAGCCATCGGGCTCGGAGCGGCGGTCGACTACATCTCGAAGGTCGGGATCGCGAGCGTTACGGCGCACGAGGAGGACCTCCTCGACCACGCGACCCGTTCGCTTTCGGCGCTTCCGGGCCTGACGGTGGTCGGCACCGCTCCCGAGAAGATCGGCGTCCTGTCGTTCACCCTGGAAGGGATCCACCCCCACGACATCGGGACGGTGCTCGACCAGGAAGGGATCGCCATTCGCACCGGACACCACTGCGCACAGCCCGTCATGGAGTTCTTCGGAATTCCCGCGACCGCGCGGGCCTCGCTCGCGCTGTACAACACGCGCGCCGAGATCGACGCGCTCACCGAGGGGATCCGGAAGGTCCAGAGGATGTTTCGCTGATGGGCGAGCTCCGCGACCTCTACCAGGAGGTGATCCTGGACCACTGCAAGCGGCCGAAGAACTTCGGCGAGCTCGCCGGCGCGAACCGGCAGGCCGAAGGTTACAACCCGCTGTGCGGCGACCGGGAGACCGTGTACGTCCGGCTCGAGGACGACGTTCTGAAGGAAGTCGGGTTCCGGGGACAAGGATGCGCGATCTCGACCGCGTCCGCCTCGATGATGACCGAGTCGCTGAAAGGCAGAACGCGCGCGGAAGCCGAGGCCCTCTTCGACCGGTTTCACGACCTGATCACCGGCAAGAACGGCGAGGCGAAACCCGGACAGCCCGACCTCGGAAAGCTCACGGTCTTCTCGGGGGTGCGCGAGTTCCCCGTGCGCATCAAGTGCGCGACCCTGCCGTGGCACACGTTGAAGGCCGCGCTGGCCGGCGAGGATCGCACAGTCTCGACGGAGCTCACCGAGGGGCCGAAGGCCGAAAGCGGAGGAGCCTGACATGTGGGCGCAGAAACAGACGACGACGACGCGCGAGGTCGTGGCGAGCGAGATTCCCGCGGGAACCCGGTTCACGATTCCGACGGGCACGCCGCTGCAGATCACTCAATCGCTCGGCGGCACCTACACCGTCATGATGCCGATGGGGTATCTGGCGCGCATCGACGCGAAGGACGCGGACGCGATCGGTGAGGCGGTCGAGGTAAAGACGCCGGACGCGGCGGCGTCGGAAAAGAAGGCCGAGGAGCTCTGCTGGGACGAGCTGCGCACTTGCTACGACCCGGAGATCCCGGTGAACATCGTGGACCTCGGGCTCGTGTACAGCTGCGAGCTGACGCCGCACCCCGAAGGGGGCGAAAAGGTCGACGTGCGCTTCACGCTGACGGCGCCCGGGTGCGGAATGGGCGACGTCCTGCGCGAGGACATCCGACAGAAGCTTCTGGCGGTACCGGGAATCCGCGACGCGGACGTCCAGGTCCTCTTCGATCCCCCCTGGAGTATGAGCATGATGTCGGACGCTGCGAAGCTGCAGCTGGGGATGATGTGAGGGACACGAAATGAAGCTCTCCTCGCAGGAAGAGTACGGGCTGCGGTGTCTTCTTCGCGTCGGGCGCGAGGGCACGTCGGGGAGCGTCACGATCCCCGAGCTCTCGCGGTTCGAAGGGATCTCGGAGCCAAACGTCGCCAAGATGATGCGGGTCCTGCGCGAGGGGGGCTTCGTAAACTCCACCCGAGGGCAGGCCGGCGGCTACGCGCTCGCGCGGCCACCGGATGAGATCAACATCGGCCACGTTCTTGCGACCCTCGGCGGGCGCCTCTACGAGCCCTCGTTCTGCGACACGCACGCCGGAGTCGAGCGGCTCTGCACGCACATGCCGGACTGCTCCATCCGTTCGGTCTGGCGCATGCTCCAGACGGCGGTGGACCAGGTGCTCGGCCGGATCACCCTGAAGGACCTCCTCGGCACCGAGAGGGAGATGAACGCCTTCCCGTCGGCGTCCGGCGTCACTCTGCCGGCCCACTCCCCGCACGCCTGAGGACAGGACAACGACATGGCGCGACTGATTCTTCTCGTCGTCGTCCTCGCCGTCGGCTACTGGCTCTTCAAGAACTCCGCGGGCGGGCTTCTGGGGTCGAGAACGCCGGACTCCGCCTCCCAGGCCCCCATCGATCGCGCGCGCGAAGCGGCCCGCAAAGCCGACGCGCGGCATGCCGAAGCGGACCGGCTCGGAACCGAGGCCGCGGCCCCGCGGGAGGCCGGACGCGTCCACGAAAACATGACCCCCGCGGAGGTGCGCGCGCTCATGGGCGCGCCGGACGAGGTCACGTCCGACACCACTGCGACGGGAGCGCCGCGCGAGACGTGGCTCTACCGAAGCGTCGGAAAAAAGGTCGTCTTCGAAAACGGCGTGGCGGTCTCGGTCGAGTAGTCCAGAATCACTCACTGCTCAAGATCGAAAACCGCCCCGATTTCGAGTACGGCACCCGGACGTCTCCAAGCGACGTCCCGACGGTGATCTCGCCCGACACGCCGTAGTTCACCGACCCGGTCGAGAGAGCCTGGCGGCCGACGTCGCCCAGGCGCGACCACGACACTTCGAGCGGCAGCCGGATCGTGGCGGTGTTGCGCGCATCGACCGCGAGCGGCGAATTGGTCGACCCGAGGCCCCAGTTCACGTTCTCGATCGCGAGGTCGTAGGAGAACCGCTGGAGGGCGAGCCGGTAGGAGTTGGGGTTGTAGACGTCCACGAGGATGTCGAGCGACGCGCCGTCGAACCCGATCGAGTTCACCCGGAGGCCGCGGAACTGGAGGTCCGGCTTCTCGAACACGCCGGCGAGATTCGAGCACCGGGCCCCGGCGAGAGCGATCGAGACTACGGCAATCGCGAGCAGAGTGGAACTCTTCCTCGTCACGCCCGATGTGTCTGCAAGCCTCGGACCCGTTCGAGGGCTGTCACTCCGAGGAGCGCGGACCGTTCAAGGGCTGTCATTCTGAGGAGCGGAGCGACGAGGAATCCCCTGCTTTAAAGCGGGGGATCCTTCGCTTCGCTCAGGATGACAGGCAGGGAAGGGCTCAGGATGACAGGCAGGGAAGGGCTCAGGATGACAGTTGCAGGCTACCGGCTCGCGGTCGCCGACCGCGCTTTCTCCGTCTCGATGAACCACAGGACGTGGCGCTCCAGCACCGCGAGCGGCATCGGGCCGGACCCGAGGATTGTGTCGTGAAAACGACGCACGTCGAACGCCGGGCCGAGATCTCTCTCCGTCCGCGCGCGGAGCTCGCGGATCCTGGCCGAGCCCATCTTGTAGGCGAGCGCCTGCCCCGGGATGTCGCACGAGTAGCGCAGCGTCTCGGTCGCGATCTGGGTGTCCGACTCGAGCGTGTTCGCCTTCATGTAATCGATGGCGCGGCCGCGGCTCCAGCCCAGCGCGTTCATGCCCGTATCCACGACGAGGCGCGTCGAGAGAAAGAGATCCATCATGAGGCGACCCGCCCGGTCGTAAGGGTCTTCGTACATCCCCATCTCACCCGCGAGTGAAGAGGCATACTCGCCCCACCCCTCGGTGTACGCCGTCCACCCCGCCTCCCGCCGGAAGCTCGGCAGGTCCCGGTTCTCGTGCTGAAGCGAGCGTTGGAAGTGATGGCCGGGGACGAGCTCGTGGTAGATGAGCGCGGCGGCGTTCAGGAGCGACCGGTCCGCGAGGCTCGAGCCGTTGTAGAAGTAGTAGCCGCGCGGATCCGCGGCCGTCGGCGACTGGTAATAACCGTACGTCATCGATCCTTCGAGCGTCGACGCCAGGCGGCGGATCCCCGCGGGCGCCCGAGGCGTCTCTCCAAAGTAGAGCGGGATCTTCGGCTCGATCCGCTTGTGCGCCGCCAGCAGCCGCTCGCCGATCTCTTCGGAGGAGGACGGAACGAACCTCGGGTCAGAGCGGAGATGGCGCCGGAACTCGGCGAGGTTTCCGGCGAAGCCGACGGCGACCCGCACCTCTTCGAGCTCGCGGTTCAGCCGTTCCACTTCCGACAGGCCGAGCCGATGGACCTCCTCCGGCGTCACGTCGAGCGTCGTGTGGCGGCGGACGAGCCGCCGGTAGTACGCCTTGCCGCCGCGGTATTGCGCGAGACCGACCGTTGCAGGCGCCTCTGTCGCGTAGTCGCCCGTCACGTAGGAAACGAGGCTCTCGAGCGCCGGGTTGATCCGCGAGGCGATCAAGCTCTCGACGCGCCGGGTGAAGGGAGCGCGGTCCAGCTCCCGCGACGTCTCGAGCCTCTCGGGCGAAACGAAGAAGAGGCTCGCCGGGGGCTCCGCGATCGCCGCGCGGTACGTGAGGGCGACGAGCTCGATCTCCCCCTTCGGAAGGCGAATCCCGCGTTTCGCCTGGGCACGGAGCTTCTCCTCCATCTGGCGGATGAAGGCCGCGTAGCGCGTGAGAAGCGCGGCGTAACGCTCGAGCTCCTCCGGATCCCGGAACCTCCATCCGGTGAACGCCTGGTGCACGACCCGAATCGGCGACGCGTAGGGCGTGACGGGGAA
>JBKJVY010000205.1:0-3510 GCA_046717185.1 Thermoanaerobaculia bacterium | reverse complement strand
GGATGTGGCTCTTGTTGGCCTTGGACCGTTTGAACTTCCCGGTCGCGGTCTTCCGGAATCGTTTCGCGGCGCCGCGATGGGTCTTGATTTTCGGCATCTGTTACTCCGTTCGGTAGCTTCCGGCTAGGCCCTCGCCGCCTTCTCGTGCACCTTCACGGGCGCCAGGATCTGGTACAGGCGGTTGCCGAGCATCTCGGAGCGCGACTCCGCGACGGCTTTTCCCTCGAGGTCCACGAGCAGCCGGTCGAGGACCTTCTGGCCGTTTTCGCGACGAGCCATCTCCCGGCCACGGAACTGCACGGTCGCCTTGACCTTGTCGCCGTGCGCGAGGAACTTCAGGATGTTCTTGATCTTGAAGTCGTAGTCGTGATCGTCGATGTTCGGACGGAACTTCACTTCTTTTACCTGTGTCGTCTTCTGTTTCTTCTTCGAGTCCTGCTGCTTTTTCTTCTGCTGATAGATGAACTTTCCGAAGTTCATGATCCGGCAGACCGGGGGGGTCGCGGTCGGCGCGATCTCCACGAGATCGAGACTCGCCTCCCGCGCCTTCTGGAGCGCATCCGCCATCGCGACCACGCCGAGCGGCTCCCCGTCTTCACCGATCAGGCGAACTTCCTTCCATCGGATCTGGTCGTTGATTCGAATCGATTTCTTATCGATCTTTCACCTCCGTCGTGAGCTCCCGGCTCTTCGCCGCGATCGCGCGGCGAGCGGCGCCGAGAAACTCTTCCACGCTCATCGTTCCGGCGTCTCCACCGTGCCGCAGTCGGACCGCGACCGCGCCGGACGACGCCTCCTTTTCACCGATCACGAGCATCGCGGGGACCTTGCCGAGCTCCGCCTTGCGGATCCGCGCGCCGAGCTTCTCGTTGCGTTCGTCGATCTCGACTCGTAGCCCGGCGTCCGCCAGCTGCCGCTCCGTCGCCCGCGCGGCGTCGGCGAAACGGTCGGACACCGGGAGCACGACGGCCTGCACGGGAGCGAGCCAGAACGGGAAGTTCCCGGCGGTGTGCTCGATCAGGATCCCGAGGAACCGCTCGACCGACCCCAGGATCGCTCGATGGAGCACAACGGGCCGGTGCGGTTTGCCGTCCTCGCCGATATAGGTCAGATCGAAACTCTCCGGCTGCGCCGAGTCGTACTGGATCGTGCCGAGCTGCCAGGGCCGGCCGATCGCGTCCTTGACGCGAAAGTCGATCTTCGGCCCGTAGAAATTGCCGTCGCCGGGCGTCAGGGCGTAGGGGCGGCCGGTCACCTTCAGCGCCGACTCGAGAGCCTCCTCGGCCCGGTCCCAGTTCTCGTCCGAGCCCATCCGGTTGGGCGGCCGGAGGCCGATCGAGATGTCCACCTCGTCGAAGCCGAACGTCGAATAGACCGAGTCGAGGAACAGCACGAACGCGTTGATCTCCGACGCCACCTGGTCCTCCGCGACGTAAATGTGGGCGTCGTCCTGCGAAAAGGTCCGGACGCGCGTCAGCCCGGCCGTCACACCGGAACGCTCGTATCGGTGGAGCCGTCCGAAGTCCGCGAAGCGGACCGGCAGATCGCGGTAGGACCAGTGGCTCTCCTTGAAGAGAAGGTGATGCCCCGGACAGTTCATCGGCTTGACGCCGAACTCCCGCTCGTCGATCTCCGTGAAGTACATGTTGTCGCGGTAGTTGTCGTAGTGCCCGGAGATCCGGAAGAGGTCCGCGTCGAAGATCTGCGGCGTGATGACCTCGTCGTAACCGCGGCGCGAGTACTCCTCCCGAAGGTAGGCGAGCAGTCCGTTGTACAGCGCCGCGCCCTTCGGAAGGAAAAAGGGGGACGCCGGAGCGAGCGGGTGGAACGTGACGAGTCCGAGCTCGCGCCCAAGCTTCCGGTGGTCGCGCGCCTTCGCGTCCTCGAGCCTCTGAAGGTACTCGTCGAGCGCCTTCTGCGTGAGGAACGAGGCCCCGTAGATGCGCTGGAGCATCGGGTTCTTCTCGTCCCCCTTCCAATAGGCGCCCGCGGCGTGCGTGAGCTTGAAGACCCCGAGACGGCCGGTCGAAGCGACGTGCGGGCCGCGGCAGAGGTCGATGAACTCGCCCTGCCGGTAGCACGACACGCGTTCATCCTCCGGCAGCTCGCGAGCGATCTGAACCTTCAGCGGGTCGCTCTGCCCCTCGAAGATCGCGACCGCCTCGTCGACCGTCATTTCGCTGCGCTCGATCGGGAGGTCCTCCGCGACGATCCGGCGCATCTCGGCCTCGATCTTCTCGAGATCCTCGGGGGTGAAGGGGCGCTCGGGCAGGAAGTCGTAGTAGTAGCCGTTCTCGATCGGCGGACCGATTCCGATCTGCACCTCCGGGAACAGCCGCTTGACCGCCTGCGCCGTCAGGTGCGCGGTCGAGTGCCGGTAGATCGGGACGGCGTCGGCGGACCTCCACGTCACGATCTCGATCGATCCGTCGGAGTCGAGCCTCGTGACGAGGTCCACGATGCGGCCGTCGAGCTTTCCCGCGACCGCGTCTTTCGCCAGCCGCGGCCCGATCCGTTCCGCAACCTCGCGGACGGTCGTCCCCGCCGGGACCTCGAGGGCGGTCCCGTCCGGCAGCCGAATCGTCACCGTTTTCGCCAGCGCTTCCATGTTCTCCCGATTCCGAACCTTTCTCGTCCCAAAAAATCAAAAACGCGGGTCGCCCCGCGTCGTCCGTTCTTCTCTGGTAGGCGCTAACGGGATCGAACCGTTGACCTCTACCGTGTGAAGGTAGCGCTCTCCCAGCTGAGCTAAGCGCCTTCGCCTCGAAGAATTGGTAGGCTCGAGCGGATTTGAACCGCTGACCCCTACCGTGTCAAGGTAGTGCTCTCCCCCTGAGCTACGAGCCTGAGGGTCCCGGCCGTCTCCGGCACGGGGGGCTACCGGCCGGAAGCCCGCGGGGGCATTTATCCCGGCCATCGTCCCTGATTGAGAAAGAGCTCTCCGACCTGTTCCCGGAGGACGGGGGAATCTAACAGAGTCGGAAGGACGGCGCAAACGGGGGAAGCTGTCGCTTTCAGCCATCCGCTGTCAGCCAGAGTCGGGCTCGGTTCAGCTGTTAGCCGATCGCCACCGTCCTCGATCCCTTATCATCCTCGCCAATCCATGCCCTCTCCACTTCGAGCGTCTCTTTCGTCGCTCGTGCGCCGCTGGACCTCCCTTCGGGAGGAACGCGCGGAAACCGTGGCGGCGCGCCGGTTCTGGAGCTCCGAGGGCACCCGGGAAGCGGAGGACCATTACTGGGGCGCGCAGCCCCTGGTCCGGCGGACGATCAATCGGCGCGTGACCGGCGATCCCAATCGCTGGCCGATGGAGTGGTTCTCGGAAGCGTACGCCCGGCCACCGTTCCCGCTCGGCCTCTCGGTCGGGTGCGGCGCCGGGTTGCTTGAACGCGACGTGCTCTCGAAGGGGATCTGCGAACGGATGGAGGGAATCGACTTTTCCGAGGAGGCGATCGGAGAAGCCCGGTTCGCCTCGGAAGAGGCGTCCCTCTCCGACCGCCTCGACTACCG
>JBKJVY010000204.1:0-2787 GCA_046717185.1 Thermoanaerobaculia bacterium | reverse complement strand
TCGGGAAAGAGAGCTTTCCACCGCGACACCGCCGCGGACACGATGTCCGCGATCCTCCGGGAAGATCCACCCGATCTCTCCTCGACCAATCGCTTGATCGCGCCCGCGCTCGACCGCATCGTTCGCCACTGTCTCGAGAAAGACCCCGAGGCCCGCTTTCACTCCGCTCACGATCTCGCGTTCCACCTCGAAGCGCTCTCCGGCCCGCAGACCCCGGACACGCAGGCGGCGCTGTCCGCAACCGGACCGCCGAAACTCAGAGCCACGCCCGTCCTCATCGCGGTTTCGGCGATTGCACTTCTTCTGGCCGCTGCTCTGGCGTTCCTGGTTAGTCGCCGCTCGCAGCTGCCGCCCGCCGCGCGCCCGATGCGATTCGCCATCCCGATCCCGCCGGGAACGGCCTACTCGCCCTCGCCGATTTCCAGAGCGGTTTCGATCTCACCGGACGGGACCCGGTTGGCGATCGAGGCGGTCTCCAAAGGGCGTAGGCGCCTTTACTTGCGGCCGCTCGATTCGGAAGTGGCCGTGGAGCTGGAGGGCTCGGCCGACGCGACGGCTCACTTCTGGTCGCCGGACAGCCGTTTCATCGCCTTCTTCGCGGACGGGAAGTTGAAAAAGATCCCGGCAACCGGAGGTCATCCGGAGGAGCTCTGCGAGGCTCCGTTCCCCGTAATGGGAACGTGGAACCGTGAGGGCACGATTCTTTTTTCACGGCTCGCTCCGCCCGGGATCTATCGCGTTTCGGACAAAGGGGGACAAGCGATTCGCGTCACGTCGCCTGACCCTTCGCGGCACGAGGTGAATCTTTTGTGGCCGCATTTCCTGCCCGACGGCCGGCGATTTCTGTACGTCGTAAATCCCCCCCAGACTGCGGAAGCTCGCGAGTTGCGCCTCTCCTCACTCGACTCGAAGGAGAGCCGCACGGTGGCGCGCCTGGATTCCCGGGCCGAGTACGTCGCACCCGGCTACCTGGTCTTTGTCCGGGAGGGGGCTATCTACGCGCAACCTTTCGACGATCGGAAGGCGCGGCTTCACGGAGAGCCGCATCTCCTGGCCGAGGACGTCCACTACCACCTCGGCCCGAGTCATGCGGCTTTCTCCGTCTCCGAGACAGGGGTTCTCGCCTACGAGACGGCGGCGCCCCGCTCCCGGCTTCTCTGGCTCGACCGCGAAGGGAGGGAGATGGGACAGCTCGGCCAGCCCTCAGTCGTGGGCGGCCTGCGGATCTCACCCGAGGGAGGGAGAGTGGCCGTGGACATCGCGGACCGCCGGACCGGAACCGCCGACATCTGGCTCTTCGAGCTCTCGCGCGGAGTTTCGACACGGCTCCACTTCGATTCCGTGGATGAGATTCTGCCGGCGTGGTCACCCGACGGATCGAAGCTCATCTTCCGTTCCGACCGCCAGGGTGCTCCGGACGCCTACGAGATGGCGATCGGGGTCCCGGGAAGTGAGAAACCTCTGCTCAAGGAGGCCGGCCTCCAGCAGCCGGAGGACGTTTCGCCGGACGGCCGCTTCCTCGCGTACTTGAACCAGATGCAAACGACGGTGTGGGGCATCTGGCTCCTGCTCCTCCAGGGGGAGCGCAAACCATTGCCATGGCTTCGCACGCGGTTCAACGAGACGAGCCCGCGTTTCTCGCCGGATGGGCGGTGGATTGCTTACGAGTCGGATGAGTCGGGAGAAGCCGAGATCTATGCGGCGCTGACAGAGGGAGGCGGAGAAAAGAGACGCCTCTCTCCGGCGGGAGGAAGACGGCCCCGGTGGCGACGGGACGGAAAAGAGCTGTATTACATCGCGCCCGGCGGTTTCGTCATGGCTCTCCCGGTGGCTCTTGGCCCGCCACTGGAAATTGGCGCTCCGGTCCCACTCTTCCGCGGGGAGCAGGACATCGAGAACTATGACGTGACCCCCGACGGATCACGGTTCCTGGTGAGCACGCCCCTCGAAAGAGTCCGGGAGTCGCCGATCCGCGTGATCGTCAACTGGACGGCGGCCATGCAGGGGCCAAAATGACTCTCGCGGCCGGCTCGAAGCTCGGACCCTACGAGATCCTGTCGCCGCTCGGCGCGGGAGGGATGGGTGAGGTCTACCGCGCGAAGGACCCGCGTCTCGGCCGCGACGTCGCGATCAAAGTCCTGCCGGCCTCGTTTTCCAATGACCCCGATCGCCTCCGCCGCTTCGAGCAGGAGGCGCGTGCCGCGGGACTTCTCAACCACCCCAACATCACCGCCGTCTACGACATCGGCACGGTCGACGACGCGCCCTACGTCGTCACGGAGCTGCTCGAAGGGGAAACCCTCCGGGGCCGCATGTCGGGCGGAGCTCTCGCGCCGAGACGCGCCATCGACTACGCCCTCCAGATCGCGCACGGTCTCGCCGCCGCGCACGAGAAGGGGATCGTCCACCGGGCCCTGAAGCCCGAGAACCTGTTCGTTACGAAAGACGGCCGGATCAAGATCCTCGACTTCGGCCTCGCGAAGCTGACGCAGCCCGAGAGGGGCGGCCCGCAGACGAATCTTCCCACCGAGCCCGCCGGCACCGAGCCGGGCGTCGTGATGGGGACCCTGGGATACATGTCGCCCGAGCAGGTGCGCGGACGGGCCGCGGATGCGCGGAGCGACATTTTCGCATTCGGCGCGATCCTCTACGAGATGCTCTCGGGAAAGAGAGCTTTCCACCGCGACACCGCCGCGGACACGATGTCCGCGATCCTCCGGGAAGATCCACCCGATCTCTCCTCGACCAATCGCTTGATCGCGCCCGCGCTCGACCGCATCGTTCGCC
>JBKJVY010000203.1:0-3340 GCA_046717185.1 Thermoanaerobaculia bacterium | reverse complement strand
AGCTCGTGGCGCTCGTGGACGAGGCGCACCGGCGCGGGCGCAAGGCGGCGGCGCACTCCCACGGCGACCTGGCGGCGAAGGCAGCGGTCCGGGCGGGGATCGACTCGATCGAGCACGGCTCGTTCCTGACCGACGAGACCTTCGCCCTCATGAAGGCGAAGGGCACGTACCTCGTGCCGACGCTCATGGCGGGCGAGTGGACGGGCGGGAAGTCGGAGAAGTTCCCGCCCTTGATCGCCGAGAAGGCGCGCGCGGCGCTCGCAGCGCGGTCCGACATGTTCAAGCGCGCCCTGAAGAGCGGCGTCCGGATCGCGTTCGGGACCGATGCCGGAGTTTCCCCTCACGGCCTCTCCGCGCAGGAGTTCGCCCTCATGGTCGGACTCGGGATGTCGCCCGCTGCCGCGCTGCGCTCGGCGGGACCGGCGGCCGCGGACCTGCTCGGCCTCGGCAACCTCATCGGAGCGCTCGAAAAAGGGAAAGAGGCGGACATCATCGCGGTGCCCGGCGACGTCTTGAAAGACATTCGCGCGACCGAACGGGTCTTCTTCGTGATGAAGGGCGGGAGAATCGTTCGCTACTCGGCGAGGTGATCCGCGTCCGGAGTGATCCTCCGACTCAGAGTCTCGACTTCACCGCCGCGAATCGCGCGGCATCGCCGCGGCCGAGCCCGGCGGGCAGTCCGCTCGGGTAAAGCCGCGCGATCTCCGCCTCGATCTCGCCCTGTCGGTTGCCCGGATCCGGGTGCGTGCTCAGGAACTCGGGTCGTTGCGATCCGCCGCTCGCCTCGGCGAGGATCCGCATCACTTCGACGAGCGACCGCGGGTCGTACCCCGACTCGGCCATGAAGCGGACCCCGAAGCGGTCCGACTCGAGCTCGTCCTTCCGGCCGAAGCGCATGTTGACGACCTGGCCCACGACCGCCGCGACTGCCGCCGCCTGCTGTCCGCTCGAGTCCTCGGAGGATCCCGCCACCCCCGCGGCGCCGACGAGCATCTGCGTCAGCTGCGCTTTCGCGAGCTGCTGCGCTGAGTGGCGACCCACGACGTGACCGACCTCGTGGCCGAGGACTCCGGCGAGCTGGGCCTCGTCGCCCAGGCGGCGCAGCAAGGCGGTGGTGATGAAGATCTGCCCGCCCGGGAGCGCGAAGGCGTTCACGGTCTCGGGGTCGCGAAGGAGGTGAAAGTCGTACTGATATTTCGAGCCGCGGGCGGCGCTCTGCGCGACGATCCGCTCGCCGAGCTGCTCGACGTAGTTCTGAAGCGTCTCGTCCGGGTGCAGCCCGCCGAGCTCCGCGGCCATCTGCGGAGCGGTCTGAAGGCCGAGCGCCGTCTCCTGCTCGACGCTCATCGCGACGCGCTGTTTCTCTCCGGTGACCGGGTTCACTTCGGTGCGGCAGAAGTAGAAAAGGCCGCCGATGGCGGCGATCACGAGGGCGATCAAGATCCGTCCCGAGCGCATTAGGTCCCTCCAAATCTCTCCGTCGGTTCGAGTGGCGCGACGAGCGCCCTTTCCGGTATTCTTGCAGGCTGCGGGCCACCTCGGAAATCGCGTTCCCGCACTTGCAAAACCGGGGTCGGTCCGTTCGGGTGTACGATTCTTGGGCATGTCGTTTGCAGTTCCCGACAAGACTTTGGAGGCTCGAACGGACCTTTTCAGTTTCCATATAACGAAAGCGAAGGAAGGAAGGAACGGAATGAATCGGGTGCGAATTCAGGCCGCCGCAATCGGTCTTCTGCTCTGTTCTCTCTCCGCATCGGCGCAGGTTTCGGGAATCGTGACGACGGTGGGCGCGACCGGCGCGCCTCGGGCCGTCTTTGCCGACAAGGACGAGGTTTTCTTCACCGCCGGCCCCACGGCGACCGGCTGCGCTTTCACGCAGTACCTGAACGACGGCCGGTACTACTTCCAGGTCACTGACCTTTCGGGAACCCGGCTGATGTCCTCGGATCCCGTCGCCCAGCGAGTCGTCACGGTCCGCAACGGCGTGATTCTCTCGGCGGACGGCTCGGCCCATGGGCATGCGACCGCGGATCGGGGTCCGTGCGGCGGGCTCTCCGTCGGCCTCGCGCCCTTCCGCGACGCCGGCAATCGGGACGCGGATTATCTGCTGTGGCTGACGCCCGTCGCGAGCTTCAGCGGCGACCCGAGCGTGATCGATCCGAGCTGCGGCGCCGGTTGCTTCCACGGCTTTCGGCCGACGACGTCTCTGACGACGGCTTTTCGCGTTGAGGACAAGCGATTCTGCGAGGAGTCGTTCTGTGTTTCGGGCGTCAAGTTCGAGGACCGAAACGGCAACGGCGAGCAGGACTCGGGCGAGCCGGGGCTGCCCGGCGTCGAGATCCGCGTCGAGGGGGAAAACGGTCCCCTGCTCCGCGGGCTGACCCTCGGCGACGGCGCGTTCCAGGTGTGCGGACTGACCCACGGCGGCTCCTTCCGCGTGACCGAGGGCGTCCCCTTCGGCTACCGCCAGACGGCGCCTCTCGACGACCGCATCTCGCGCCGCCTCATTGCTCAGGGCAACGGGTATTTCGTCCTCTCCTGCAACAGCGACTTCGATGGGCTCAACTTCGGCAACCAGCTCATCCCCAACGCGATCGGAGGGATCAAGTTCGAGGACCTGGACGCGGACGGCGTGCGCGATCCGGGCGAGCCGGGGCTGGCGGGCTTCACGATCACGCTCACTTCGACCGCCGCGGGCGGACCGGCGCCACGGACCGTGGTCACCGACGCGAACGGAAACTTCCTCTTCACCGACGTCGCGGCCGGCAGCTACACGCTGTCCGAGACCCAGCGTCAGGGTTTCTCGCTCACTCTCCCCGCCGCCAATTCGATCCCGGTCACTCTCGTCTCGGGAGGGACGTCGATCAACAACGTCTTCGGCAACTTCCGCGGCGTGCTGACCGGAACGATCTCGGGAACCAAGTTCAACGACCTGAACGGAAACGGGATCCGCGATGCGGGTGAGCCGGGTCTCGCGGGCGTCACGATCACGCGCACCGGGTCGATCAACGATCCCGCGGGCACTCCGCTTACGGTCGTCACCGACGCGAGCGGAAACTTCAGCTTCACCGTGCCGTTCGGCACCTTCACGTTGAGCGAGACGGTGCCGGCCGGATTCGCGCAGACGGCTCCTCCGGCGCCGGGAACGATCTCGTCGACGATCAACTTCGCGCAGCGAACGTCCGCGGGCAACCTCTTCGGCAACCGGCCGCTCACGGCTACGGTCGTCGGCGTGAAGTTCAACGACCTGAACGGCAACGGATTGCGGGATGCGGGCGAGGCCGGTCTTTCGGGCGTGACGATCCGCGCGACCGACGCTTCTGGCACCGTCCGAACGGCC
>JBKJVY010000202.1:0-4959 GCA_046717185.1 Thermoanaerobaculia bacterium | reverse complement strand
CGACGGCGCGATGTTTTCCTTGACGAATGCCACGACGTCCTTGCGCACGTCGTAGTAAATCGCCATGCCGTGATCGGAGCCCGACACGATCTTCGACTCGACATGCTTCAGGCCCTTGCCCCACTGGGTGACGTGATCCGCTCCGCCAAAGGGGTCCTTCTGCGACGACGTCAGCATCATGGGTATGGTCAGGGCCTCGCAGTTGGCGCGGATCTTTTCCTGCGCGTCGGCCGAGTGTGCTGGAGCACCGGCGGCCCCGAACGTGACGATTGCGCGCAGGTAGTCCTTCAAACGCGGAGCCGCGAGCAGCACTCCGGTTCCACCGACACTCGCGCCGGCGAGCAGGAGCTTTGCCGGGTCGATGAAGTTCTGGTAGATCCCCCAGGCCGTCATGCGGACGATGTCGTCGGCGATGTGCGCGAAGCCGACTGCGCTCGCGCTTCCCATGAACGCCTCGCCAAAAGCCTGCATCTTCGGTTCCGCGGGGCTGGGCGCAACGCGCGCGCCCGACGTCGTCCAGATCGACTTGCCATGACCGCGCAGGTCGAACGCCAGCGTCGCGATGCCTAACGCGTGCAGGTCGGCGCCGAACGGGGCGAAGCTGTCGTGGGTCGACGGGTACTGGTGCGCGAGGACGGCCAGCGGGTATTTCGTGCCGACCTGTCCATGCGGGTAGGTCAGCGTGCCGCGAAGAATCAGGCCGTCGGTCGCGGGGATGGCCGGGTGTAGCGGAGAGAGGGCAGGATAGCGAGTTGTCATTTTGGGGTCCATGAACTGATCGACTCGAAGCGTACACCCAAAGCCTGTTCAGAGGCAGATGCCGGCGATCTCAGCCCGGTGTCAACGGCGCGCGTTCTGGGCGATGCGCTTCAGGCGCGCGCGGACGGTGGACCCCCTGGGCTACAGGTCGTGTTCTGCATTGGCCCCAAAGGTTCACGAACCTTCGGGAGACGTGACTGCCATTCCCGGATCCCCGGATCATCACTGTGACGCTCTGCCCATATCGCCCATCGAAGCGCAGATTCTGGACGTGGCTTCCCAGACCGATCGCCTGAATTCCGCGCTCGCCAGCCGATACCGCATCGAGCGACACCTCGGCGCGGGCGGCATGGCGACGGTGTATCTCGCCGAGGACTTGAAGTACGATCGGAAGGTCGCGCTCAAGGTGTTGAAGCCGGAGCTCGCGGCGGTGCTGGGCGCCGAACGATTCGTCGTCGAGATCAAGACGACGGCCAGCCTGCAGCATCCGCACATCCTGCCGCTGTTCGATTCCGGGACGGCTGATGGGTTCCTGTATTACGTCATGCCCTTCATTGAAGGGGAGACGCTCAGGGACAAGCTGAATCGCGAAACGCAGCTGGGCGTCGATGAAGCGGTGCGGATCACACGAGAGGTGGCGGACGCGCTCGACTATGCGCACCGCCGTGGCGTGATCCATCGCGACATCAAGCCGGAGAACATCCTGCTGCACGACGGCCGGCCGATGGTGGCGGACTTCGGGATCGCGCTGGCGGTGAGTGCGGCGGCCGGCGGACGCATGACCGAGACGGGGCTCAGTCTCGGCACCCCGCACTACATGAGTCCGGAGCAGGCCACCGCCGAGAAGGAGATCACGGCGCGCTCCGATATCTACTCCCTGGGCAGCGTGCTCTACGAGATGCTGGCCGGGAGCCCGCCGCACACCGGTGCTTCGGCCCAGCAGATCATCATGAAGATCGTGACGGAGGACGCGGCACCCGTCACCAGACTTCGCAAGGCGGTGCCGCCCAACGTCGCGGCCGCCGTCGCCAAGTCGCTGGAGAAACTGCCGGCCGATCGATTCGAGACTGCCGCCGCCTTCGCAGCAGCGCTGGGCGACCCGGCTTTCCACACGGTCGAAGGAACTGCGGCTGGAGCGTGGGTCGGCGAGAAGGGAGTCTCCCGGCGCGCTTTCATGGCGACTGGCGGAACCGCCGTGCTGTTGCTGGCGGCTTTGTTGTGGAGCTGGTTCCGCCCGAGGCCCGCGCCGCCGGTAATCCGCTATGGCCTGTCGCTCCCTGCGTCACAGTCACCGGTAATCGGTTCGGCTGCGCCCACTCCGGCGCCTGATGGCTCGTTTCTGGTCTATCTCGGCCCCGGGAATGGCGGCAACCAACTCTGGATGAAGCGACGGGACAGCTACACTGCGACATCGATTCCCGGCTCGACCGGAGCCCAGAGCTTTACGGTGTCGCCTGATGGCGAGTGGATCGCGTTGGCCGGCTCAGGGCAACTCAAGAAGCTCCCCGTGGCAGGTGGAGCAGCAGTCCCGCTCGTGAGCGACAGCGTCGGTGGTGTCTACGGCGTTGCCTGGCTCGACGATGACACAATCGTCTACAGCCTCAGGGGCGCGGCGGGCCTGATGCGTGTGCCCGCCGGAGGCGGCGCACCTTCGCTGGCGTGGCGATCGGATTCGATGGTTTCCATGTTACCCAGTCCGCTCCCCGGCGGGCGCGGCGTGATCTTCTTGTCGTGCTTTGCCGGATGTCCGGAGAGTCAACTCTGGGTGCTCGATTTGAAGAAGGCGA
This sequence comes from Thermoanaerobaculia bacterium, assembly GCA_046717185.1. GTDB lineage: Bacteria > Acidobacteriota > Thermoanaerobaculia > UBA5066 > Gp7-AA6 > Gp7-AA6. The sequence goes on along the minus strand of JBKJVY010000202.1, from coordinate 2,413 downwards.
ATAGCGCTCGCATGTTGCTGCGGGGCGCATCCCCGGGTGTCTTTGTGGAGACGGGACACCTCGTGTACAGCACCGACGAAGGAGGACTCTCCGCTGTCCCGTTCGACCGCGATCGCCTGGAGCTCACCGGAACTCCCATGCCGCTCGGCGAACAGCTCGCCATCCGCACCGGACTGCAGCTGTTCCGCATCTCGAGATCCGGCATGCTCGTCATGGCGGTCGGTGGAAGGAATGTGACCGGCCGCACCTTCGAGATGGTCTGGGTGGACCGGAGCGGACGGGAGACGCCGGTAGATACCGGCTGGACGTTCCAGCTGACCGCACTCGCGAACAACCATGGTTGGGCGCTCTCCCCCGATGGGTCACGACTCGCCATCGGGCTCTCCACCGGCGCCGGCGACGACATCTGGGTCAAGCCCTTGCCGAAGGGCGCGCCGTATCGGGTTACGTTCGATCCCCAGTCGGACATGCGGCCACGTTGGACGGCCGATGGCCGCTTCATCAGCTTCGTGGGGGTCCGCCAACCCGGCGGACTGTATCTCCACCGCGCCGCCGGCGCCGGCTCCGATTCCCTCCTCCTCAAGGGCGTCGTTGACGAAGGAATGATGTCGCCCGACAATCACTGGCTCGTGCTCCGCCAGGGCTCGCTGGGACAGGTCGCCGGGGGGCGCAATATCACCGGAGTGCGTGTCGGGATGGACACGTCGCCCGTGCCAGTGCTCGCGACGGAATTCGACGAGGAGGCGATTGCGCTCTCTCCGGATGGCAAGTGGATGGCGTATCAGTCCGATGAAACCGGCCGCACGGAGGTGTTTGTGCGACCGTTCCCGAACACCGATGGCGGCAAGAAACAGGTATCGAGCGGTGGCGGGCTGGCTCCTCTCTGGTCACGCGACGGGAAGGAGCTGTTCTACCTGAGCGGCGACAACAACATGATGCTCGCGCGTATAGCAACTGGCGCCATGATCGATACGGGTGAACCGGAGGTGCTGTTCCATGTCCCTGACGACTTGCTCGGCGCCGAGGCCTTGTATTACACCCCGTGGGATGTCGCCCGCGATGGCCGGTTCCTCATGGCGCGGCTGGTCAGCGGCGACCCGGGCCAGGTCGGAGCACTCGTAGTAGTCGAGAACTGGCTCCCGGAGCTGCTGGCGAAGGTGAGACGGTGACCGGCGGCCCATCCCGCCTCGCTGCCGCGCTCGCCGACCGCTATCGCATCGAACGCGAACTCGGCCAGGGCGGCATGGCCACCGTGTACCTGGCCGAGGACCTGAAGCACGACCGCAAGGTGGCGATCAAGGTGCTGCGTGAGGATCTCTCCGCCTCGCTGGGCAAGGAGCGCTTCCTCCGCGAGATCAAGGTCGCCGCGGGACTTCAGCATCCTCACGTCCTGCCGCTCTACGACTCGGGCGAGGCGGACGGCCTTCTCTTCTATGTCATGCCGTTCGTCGACGGCCTGTCGCTGCGCGACAAGCTGGTGAAAGAGGGCGAGCTCCCGATCGACGACGCGGTGCGCATCCTCCGTGACATCGCGGACGCGCTCTCCGAGGCGCACAGGCACGGCATCGTCCACCGGGACCTGAAACCGGAGAACGTGATGCTGCGCGGGCGGCACGCGCTGGTGACCGATTTCGGCGTGGCGAAGGCGTTGAGCGAGGCGACCGGGCGGCAGGCGCTCACGACCGTGGGCATCGCGCTCGGCACGCCGACCTACATGGCGCCGGAGCAGGCAGTGGCCGACCCGCTGGTGGACCACCGCGCGGACATCTACGCCTTCGGCGTGTTGGCCTACGAGCTCCTGTCGGGGAAGCCGCCCTTCACCGGCATGACGCCGCAGCAGGTCCTCGCCGCGCATGTGACCGCGGCAGCGAAGCCGATCGCGACGCATCGCAGCCTGCCGACCGGGCTCGCCACGCTGGTGATGCGCTGTCTCGAGAAGAAGCCCGCCGATCGCTGGCAGAGCGCGGAGGCATTGATCCCGCAGCTCGAGGCGGTGCTCACGCCGAGCGGCGGGATGACGCCCACGGCGACGCAGCCGGTGCGCGGGCTTCAGCCCGCCATTCCTCGCCGACGGATCATCCTCGGCGCCCTCATTGCCCTGCTGGCCGTAGCGGTCGCCTTGGCGTTCTGGCTCCGGAAGCCGTCCGCCGATGCGTCGCTCGACCCGGATCTGATCGCCGTCTTCCCCTTCCGCGTGACGAGCGTGGATCCCTCGCTCAACTATCTCGGCGAAGGGATGGTCGATCTCCTCTCGGCGATGTACACGGGAGAAGGCGGCCCCCGCGCGATCGACCCGCGCACCAGCCTCGCGGCGTGGAAGCGCCACGGAGGCGGCGACCGGGCCGAGGCCGCGGGTCCGGCAGCGGCTCGCGAGGTGGGAGCCGGGCAATACCTGCTCGGCAGCGTCGTGAGC
>JBKJVY010000201.1:0-14645 GCA_046717185.1 Thermoanaerobaculia bacterium | reverse complement strand
TCAGACGTTCGTTACCTGTTTGCCCTTGTAGTGGCCGCACCGCGCACACACGCGATGAGGCGCTTTCGCCTCGTGGCAGTTCGGGCACTCTGACAGCGCGGGGGGGGGGAGCGCGTCGTGCGCGCGGCGCTTGTCGCGGCGCGCTTTGCTGTGGCGGCGTTTCGGATTCGGCATTCTTCCTAACCTTCCCCTTCCTTCAAGAGCTTGAGGGCGTTCCAGCGCGGGTCGGCGAATTCCGTCACGCAGTTGCACTCGGACAGGTTGCGATCCGTCCCGCACCGGGGGCAGAGGCCACGGCAGTCGTCGCCGCAGAGCGGCTTCATCGGGACCGCCATCTGGATGCGCTCCTCGACGATGGGCGCGACGGGCACGACCGGATCTTCGTAAGAATACGTGTCGAGATCTTCACGATCGAGAGAGATCTCGTCTCCGGAGGTCGGCACCCTCGGCCGCAAGAGGAGCAGGAACTCCTCCTCGTGGGCGAAGGGGTAGGGAGCGAGGCAACGGCTGCACTCGAGCTCGCCCCCCCACGCGACGCGGGCGGTGAGCGCGTAGCTCCCCTCGGCACGGGAGACTTCCCCTTCGATGCGGGCCGGCGTGATCGAGACGAGCGCTTCCCGGTCGAGCGCCTCGAGGGTGAACGGGATCTCGAAGGCGAACCGCAGGGGCTCGTCGACGATCGCTTCGAGCGGGAGGGAGGCCGTGTTGGTCATGATCGAACCGGTGATTCTAGCGATTCCGCTCCGACAGTCAAACCTCTGATAGCTTGGCCGGCGATGGCTGGATCGCCTTGCCGGCGATAACCGGATCGCTCGAACGGCGATGAGAATCGCCATCGACGCACGCGCGCTCCTCGGGCAGAGCACGGGCATCGGGACCTACACGCGGGGCATCTCCCGGGCTCTGGCCGCCCACGACGGGATGAAGATCGGGCTCTTCACGCCGCGACGCCTCGACCACCCCCCCGCCGCCAACGGATCGGTCTCCTTTCACGCGGACCGCCACCGTTTCGGGACCGTGTGGGTGCAGACCACCCTGCCGGCGCGCGCCGCCGCCTGGCGGGCCGACGTTCTTCTCGCGGCGCTTACGATCGGGCCCGCCCGTGGCGACGTCCCGCTCGTCTCCGTCGTCCACGACCTGACGGCGCTGACGCATCCCGAGTGGCACGCGGCCCGCACCCTCGTCGGGTTCCTGCCTCTGTGGGAAAAGACCGTCGATCGCGCCGCGCGATTCCTTTGCGTGTCGGAAGCGACGGCGCGGGAGCTCTCCGAGCGGTATCCGGAGGCGCGGGCGCGCGTCGCCGTCGCGAGAAACGGCGTGGACGAGGAGTTCAAGCCGCTCGCCGATCCTGCGGCGGCCGACCGCACCCGGCGACGCTTCTCGGCCGGCCGCCCCTACATCCTCTATCTCGGGACGCTCGAACCGCGCAAAGACGTCGAGACGCTCGTCGCGGCGTGCGAGCGGCTCTGGGCGAGGCGGCGGGCGCGACCGGACCTCGTCCTCGCAGGCGGCACCGGCTGGAAAGCCTCGCCCCTCCGCCGACGGATCGCCCGGTCCGCGTTTCGCGACAAGATTCACCTGGCCGGATACGCCGCGCAGCCTCAGGCGCTCGAGCTCTACCGGGCCGCGGAGGCGTTCGTGTATCCCTCACTCGCGGAGGGCTTCGGGCTGCCGGTCGCGGAAGCGATGGCGTGCGGCACCCCGGTGGTGGCCTCCGACATCGAAGCGCTGCGCGAGGTCGCCGGCGACGCCGCGCTCTTTGCCGCGCCCCGTGACGCTGCCGGCTTCGCGCGCGAGATCGAACGGCTCCTCGAGGACGAAGAAGCGCGCGAGTCGCTTCGGCAGGCGGGCCCACGGCGGGCCGCGCTCTTCACGTGGAAGGAGGCGGCGGACCGGACCGTCGCCGCGCTCTCGGACGCGGCGTTCGGAGCGGCCCCGTGAGCGTCCCGGGTGCCGTCATCGGAGTGGACGCCCGGAAGCTCGTGGACTTCGGGATCGGCTCCTACATCCGCAACCTGCTCGAAGCGGTCTCGCTGCGGCCGGAGGCCGAACGGTACCGGTTTCGCGTCTACACACGGAAGGCGGACCGGGGGGCGATGCCGCCCCTTCCGGCGAATTTCGAGGTCGTCGAGGAGGATTCGCCCGGCTACTCCCTGGCGGAGCTGACGCGCTTCGCCTTCCGACTCTTCCGAGACCGGCTCGACCTTTTCCACGCGACCCACTACGTGCTCCCCCCGCTCCGGAGCCGCGCCGTGGTCACGATCCACGACATCATTCACCTCCTCTACCCGGAGTTCCTGCCCAACCGCGCCGCGCTCATCTACGCTCGCGTGATGATCCGGCGGGCGCTGGTGCGCGCGGACCGCATCATCACGGTTTCCTACAACAGCAAAAGAGATCTCGTGGACTATTTCGGGATCGCCCCCTCGCGCATCGAGGTGATCTACAACGGCGTCTCCCCGCGGTTTCGCCCGGACGTCCCGGGGGAGGATCGCCGCCGGGTCGCCGAAAAGTACGGCCTCGCGCGCCCCTACCTTCTGTTTCTCGGGGGAGAGAAGCCGCACAAGAACGCGCAGAACGTCATCCGCGCGTTCGCCGAGGCGCGGCGCCGTCGTTCGGACCTGCCTCATGCCCTCGTCCTCGCCGGCCCGACGCCGGGGAACACCGCGCGGATCGACGCCCTGATCGCCGCACTCGACGTCGGTCGATGGATCGTGCGCCCCGGCCGGATCGCCGAGGACGACCTGCCCGGGCTCTTCGCCGGCGCGGACCTCCTCCTCTACCCCACCCTGTACGAGGGGTTCGGGCTGCCGGTCGTCGAGGCGATGGCGTGCGGGACGCCGGTGCTCACCTCCTCGACGTCCGCGCTGCAGGAGATCGCGGGCGGCTATGCCTACCTCGTCGACCCCCTGGACGTGGACGCGATCGCGCGGGGCATCGTCCTTCTCACGACCGACCCGAAGATGCGTTCGGATTACGTCGAGCTCGGAAGGAAGCGAGCGCGCGACTTTTCGTGGGACAAAGCCGCGGAACGGACGCTCGAGGTCTATGCGGAGGCGCTCGCAGCGGGGACGCGAAGCCGGAAGCCATGAAGACCGCCGTCGTTCACGACTGGCTGAACGGGATGCGCGGGGGCGAGAAGGTCCTCGAGGCGATCCTTCCGCTCGTCCCGGACCCGACGATCTTCACGCTCTTTCACGTCCCCGGCGCGGTCTCGCGAGAGATCGAGCGCTACCCGATCCGCGCGTCTTACCTCGATCGCCTTCCGCTTCCGCGCGGCTACTACCGCCAGCTCCTTCCGCTTTTTCCCCGGGCCGTCGAGTCCTTCGACCTGGCGGGGTTCGACCTCGTCGTCTCCTCCTCTCACTGCGTCGCGAAGGGAGCGGTCGCGCCGCAGGGGGTGCCGCACCTCTGCTACTGCCACACGCCGGTGCGCTACGCCTACGACCAGTTCGACGTTTACTTTCCCCGCGAGCGGACGCGGCTCTGGTCGCTGAAGAAGGCGCAGATCGACCGGCTGCGGAAGTGGGACCAGGCAACCGCCGGCCGGCCGACGCGCTATCTCGCCAACTCTTCGGCCGTGGCGGAACGGATCCGCAGGCTGTACGGGCGTCCGGCGACCGTCGTCGCCCCTCCCGTCGACGTCGAGTTCTTCACCGGATCGGCGGAGCCGCGCTCCGACTTCCTGCTCGCCGTCGGCTCGCTCGTGCCCTACAAACGGTACGACGCGGCGATCGAAGCCGCCGGCCGTCTCGCGCGCCCCCTCGTCCTCGTCGGGAGGGGCCCGGAGGAGGCGCGCCTCCGCGCGCTTGCCTCGCCCTCCGTAAGAATCCTCGCGGACCTCGACAGCGAGGCGCTCCGGGAGCTGTACCGGACGTGCCACGCGTTCGTGCAGCCGGGAGAGGAAGACTTCGGTATCTCACTCGTGGAAGCGCTCTCCTGCGGCGCTCCGGTGGCGGCGCTCGGCCGCGGCGGAGCGCTCGACACGGTCGTCGAAGGCGTGAACGGAGCGTTCGCCGCCCTGCCGACCGGCGAGAGCCTCGCGGAGGCAGTCGAGAGGCTCGGCGGCAGCCGCTTCGGCTACACTGAAATCCGGACGACCGCGCTGCCCTTTTCGCGCGAACGATTCGTCCGGGAGTTCCGCCGGGAGGTCGAGGACGTGATCGCCCGCCCTCGCGCAGGGGGGCACGGGGAGAAAAGAACAGCGGAAGAGGCATCGTGATCCACCGTTCTCACCGGCGCCTCGCGGCGCTCCTCCTCGTTTCCGACCTCGCGGCGACGTTTCTCGCGCTCGCGACAGCCTACTGGCTTCGCTTCGAGGCGGAGATCATCCCGGTGACGAAGGGCGTCCCGGCACCCTCTGCGTACCTGCGGCTGTTTCCATTCATTGCCGCCTTGTGGCCGCTCGTCTACTACTTTCACGGTCTCTACCGGGTCCGGCGCAACCGATCGAGCGTCGAGGAGGGGTTTTCGGTTTTCGTCGCGACCGCGCTCGCGACGCTCCTCCTGATCGGGATAACGACCTTCACGCGGGGGTTCGACTACTCAAGGGCGGCGCTCGTTCTTTTCTTCGGCGCCGACGTCCTGTTCGTGTTCGCGGCGCGGACGGCGATTCGCCGCTACCTGGAGGAAGCGTGGCGACACGGATACGGCGTGCAGCGCGTCCTCGTCGTCGGCGCGGGCCGGCTGGGGCGCGCCGTCGTGGACAAGCTCGTGGAGCATCCCGAGGCCGGGCTGCGGGCGGTCGCCTTCGTGGACGACGACCCGGCGAAGCTCGGCTCGGCTTACGGAGGCGTCCCGGTCGTCGCGCCGACGGCGGAAGCCGCCCGCGTCGTGGAGGAGAGGCGCGCCGACGCCGTCTTCCTTGCGCTGCCGCTCGAAGCGCACCGCGCGATGCTCGCCGTGCTGAAGGACGTGGCCCGCACGGTCGCGGACGTGCGCGTCGTGCCGGACCTGCTCCAGCACATCACGTTCCGCGCCGGGGTGGAGGACTTGGACGGACTGCCGGTGGTGCACCTCACCCAGGTCCCGCTCACCGGCTGGATGAGCCTCGTCAAACGCACCCTCGATCTCTCGATCGCCTCGGCGTCGCTCGTTCTGCTCTCGCCGCTCTTCGCCGTGATCGCCGTCGCGATCCGGCTGACAGGCAGACCGATCCTGTACCGGCAGCTCCGTATGGGTCTCGACGGCCGGCCCTTCGAGATCGTGAAGTTCCGCTCGATGCGCGACGGAGCGGAGGACGAGTCAGGCCCCACGTGGGCGGGGCCCGCCGACCCGCGCCGAACGCGCGTCGGCCGATACCTCCGCCGCTGGAGCCTGGACGAGCTGCCGCAGCTCGTGAACGTCGTGAAGGGCGAAATGTCGCTCGTCGGACCGCGCCCGGAGCGGCCCGAGTTCGTGCGGGAGTTCAAGGAGAAGTTCCCGCAGTACATGCTCCGGCACCGTGTCCGCGCCGGGATGACGGGCTGGGCGCAGGTCCACGGCTGGCGCGGCTCGACCTCCCTCGCGAAGAGGATCGAGTACGACCTCTACTACATCGAGAACTGGTCGCTCGGGCTCGACCTGAAGATCCTCTGGCCCACGGTCCGGTATGGTTTGCGGCACCGGAACGCGTACTGATTCATCCGGTCCGGTTCGAGTGAAGAGGGAGAGTCCGGTTTGAGAATGAAGATCGCCGGGGCGGTTCTCGTACTTGCGGGGCTTCTCGGGGCGGACCGTAGCCCCGTCACCCGAATCGATCCGCCTGCGCGACCCGGCGCGCTCGGCCCGAACCTCTCGCTCGATGGCAACACCGTTCTCCTCTCCTGGCTCGAGCCGCCGCATCCCCGCGTGAAGCCTCAGGACGGGAACTACGCGCTCCGGCTCTCGCGGTTCGAGAACGGACGCTGGTCGGAGCCGGCGACCGTCGCCTCCGGCACCGACTTTTTCGCCAACTGGGCCGACTTCCCCTCCGTGACGCCGGACGCGCGCGGTCGGCTCCTCGCCACGTGGGCGGCAAAATCGGGAGGCGAGACGTACGCCTACGACGTTCGCCTCGCGCTCTCGAAAGACCGCGGGCGGACGTGGAAACCCCTCGGCGCCGCGCACGACGACAAGACCACGACGGAGCACGGCTTCGTGTCGGCGGTTCCGGAGGGGGACCGGATCCGGCTCTTCTGGCTGGACGGCCGCGAAACGGCGGGCGGAGGCGGCGCGATGACGCTGCGCACGGCCCTGATCGGAGACGCGGTCGGAAAGAGCGAGGTCCTCGACCGAAAAGTGTGCGACTGCTGCCAGACGGGCGCGGCGGCGACTGCGAGCGGGGCCGTTGTCGTCTACCGCGACCGCTCGAACGCCGAGGTCCGCGACGTCGCCGTCGTGCGGCACCTCGGAAACCGGTGGACCACTCCGAAGCCGGTCCACCGCGACGGGTGGGAGATCGGCGGCTGCCCGGTCAACGGCCCCGCGATCGCGGCCGCCGGACGGCGGGTCGCCGTCGCCTGGTACACGCAGGCGGCGGATCGGCCTCGCGTCGAGGTCGCCTTCTCGAACGACGGCGGCGCCTCGTTCGGCCCGCCCGCCGTCGTGGACGCCCGGGACCCGCTCGGCCGCGTAGACGTGGCGCTCGACGCGAACGGCGACGCGCTCGTTCTCTGGGTCGGGTCGGAGGGGAAGTCGGCGGCGATCCGGCTCGCGCGCGTGACCCCGGCCGGACGGGTCGGGCCGGCCCTCCCGGTCGCGGCGACGGACGCGAGCCGCTCGAGCGGGTTCCCGCGGGTGGAGCGCGCCGGCGACACACTCGTCGTGGCGTGGATCGAGGCGAGCGAGCCGCCGCGCCTTCGCGCCGCGACCATCCCGGCCCGCGATGTCTGGGGTCAACGCTGAAAAGCTGAATTGGGGTCAGGGCTGAATTCAGCTATGGCACAGATTCAGGAATTCAGCGTTGACCCCTGGCGACCCCTGGCGACCTTCTTGATCCGATTCAACCGCGCGCGGAGGTCCCGGTCGGCGCCCGGCGCCGGCGTCCGGCCGCCGAAGGAACCCTCGCAATACGCCTCGACGACGGCGCGGGCATCCTCCCCGGCCGCGGGCACCGCCTTCTCGAACAGGCGCGCGACCTCCTCCGGCGGAACGGTCGGAGGGACTCCGCCCTGCTTCTGGCCGAGCAGTCCACGGAGCGCCAGGTAGGTTCGCGTCGCCGCCGGTACCGAGGGCCCGAGCTTGACCCCGCGCATCGCGATCAAGCCGATGACCGCGAGGCCGAGCAGGACGACCACGGCTTTGGCGCGCCCGGGAAAGACGCCCCCGGATCGACCCCGCCAGAAGTCCATCATCCGGGACGCGCCGCCGACGGAGTCTCGCAGCGCGTCGCTCAACTGGATCTGATCTCCCGAGTCGAAACCGATGATCCTCCGGTCGTAGAAAAATTCGATTTCGCGGCCGACGGTGATGAGACGCTTCCACCACGAAACGCGCGCCGTCGCGGGAGGGACGCCGGAAGGGGGTGTCGGCTCGACGACCTGAAAGCCGGTCCCGTCGAGCTCGGCCTCGACCCACGCGTGGAGGTTGGTCCCCCGCACGACGACGACGTTCGAGAACGCGCCGATCTCTCCTCCGTAGGAGCCGGTGACGAGGCGCGCGCGGACTCCCCGCGCGGCGAGCATCATCGCGGCTGCGGACGCGAAGTACTCGCAGTGCCCGGCCTTCGACCGCAGGAGAAAGTTCACGAGGGGTTCTCCCGACTTGCGAGGCGGGTCGAGCGTGTAGACGAAGCCGGTCCGGAAGTGCTCGACGATTCGGTTCGCGATCTCGCGCGGGTCCGTGAGTCCGTCCGTCAGCTTCCAGGCATAGTCACGGATCTCCGGCAGGACCCGGGCGGGATCGATCGAGATCTCCCCCGCTCCGCGCGGCTCCTCTTTCGCCACAGAGACCTGGTACCGGACAGTCGGCCGGCTCGAGGAGATCTGAACGCTGCCGTCGGAGAGGAGAACTGCCCGTCCGCGCTCGACGTGAACGTGAGAGGACCGATACGGGAGGAATAGAAAGCCCGTTCCGACGACATTCTGATCGACGGAGATCCTGGCGAGGCGCGCCTCCGGGAGGAACGAGTCGTCAGGAACGAGCTCGACGCCGAATTTGCCCCGGGCATGACGGTCGGCGAGAGGCTCACGGGTCCAGATCCCGTTGCGGTACTTCGTAAACACCGCTTCCCGGAGCCGCAGGAGGTCGGGAAACGCGACAGGTGGCTCCACCGAGAGTCGCAGGATGACGCGGTCGGAAAGCTTTGCGCCACCGAACGAGTCGAGGTCCACCCGGTCGGCCGCGACGGCGGTCCCCACGGCGTCGTCGAGCCGGACGGGCGAGAACGCGTACGGCCCGTGGAGCCGTGGCAGGAGGAAGAAGAGAGGAGTGGCGAGCAGGACGCCGCCCAGGATGGCCGCAGCGGCGAGACCGGTCGTCGGCACAGCCTTCAGGACGCGAGCCGGAGGTCCCTGCTCGAAGTCGGCGAGCACCGCGAGCCGCGAGAGCGTCCGGAAGGCAAGTGCGGCCATCGCCGCGCAGTAGACGAGCGAGGCGACGTGCGTCGAAGACGAGACCGACGCGAGAGCGAGAAGGAAGATCACGAGGAGCGCCGTTCTCGCCTCGCCCGGACGCTTCAGCGAAGCGAGCTTCGCGATCGCCGTGAAGAGCAGGAGGTGCGAGACCGAGCGGAGGAGCCCCGGTTTCAACATCGCCGTCTCGACGGCGAGCCAGAAGAAGTACGAGAGCCCGATTCCGTTCAGGACCGCGTCCGAGAGACGTATCGGGCGGCCGGCGCGCGCGCGCAAGAACAGAAGGATGAGGGCTGACTCGTAGAGCGCGATGGCGAGCGGCGAGGCGCCGCCGGTCCAGAACAGAGGGAGAGGGGCGAGGAGCGCCGGCGGGCCGAGCACCATGAGATAGGCGCGCCGCAGCGCGTCCGGCATCGGCGGGGTTTTCACGTGATCACCACGCGGTGGTCCCCCTGGCGCAGCGGAGGGAACGGTGGCGCCCCCGCCTGTGGAATCGCCTCCAGCCGTGCGAGCGCCTCGAGAATGCGCGCGCGCTGCCGGCGGCCCGAGCGGGGAGTGACTTTCAGGCCGCGAGATTGAAAGCCGACATCGGCGCCACGGGCGAGGAGCAGGAGGGCCTGGCCGGCGCAGCGCGAAATCGCCTCCTCCAGGCGCTCGAGGGCCGACGGGTCGGCGGGGTTCTCGAGCGCCGTGTCGACGACGAGAAAGACCGCGCGGTCGCGCTCTGCCTCGCGCTCGCGCACGATCCAGCGGCGCATGCGCGCCGACTGCTTCCAGTGGATGTCGCGGGGATCGTCTCCGGGCACGAAGTCGCGCAGGGTCCGGATGTCGGCGCCTCCCCCGCGTCGGTGAGGGTGCGGCCGGCTCCCCCTCGCGTCCTCGGGAGGCACGTCGGGAACGGCGCTCGCCTGGGGCACCGGGTAGACGACGATCTCGCGCGAGACGATCGCTCGCCGGTACTTTCGAAAGAGCCCGATCGGAAAGCGCGACAGCAGCCCGGAGTCCGCCTCCCGGAAAACTCCGCGCCGCGGGAAGACCGCCTCGACGAGGACGTCGCGCGACTCACCCGGCTTCAGGGGATCGATCCAGAGCGGACCGGGCAGTGACTCGTGCAGGAAGAACAGCGCCTGGGCCGTCCCCCTGCGGAGCTCGTTGACGAGCCGCACGCGCAGGAGTCCCGGCCGCGTCGCGACGACTTCCCCCATCGTCTCGATCTCGCACCGCACGCCGCGCACGTTGCGTCGCGACAACACGCCCGAGACAGCCATGCCCGCGAGAAGCCCCGCGAGGACGAGATAGAGGCCGTTGTTGCCCGTGTTCGTCGCAGCGATGGCGACGACGACGCACATGACGATGTAGCCGAGGCCCAGGTTCGTGACCCGGATGCCCCACTCGGGGATCAAACGAGTCATTGCGGCGTGAGACGTGAGACGTGAAACGTGAGATGGAGCCGGTCGCCCATGGGTTCCTCGTCTTACGTCTTACGTCTTACGTTCACACCGGAACCGGCACCTGCGCGAGCACGCGCTTGATCACCTCCCGCTCCCGGCCCCCGGCACCGAAGCCGTCGGACGAGAGGGAAAGGATCCGGTGGGCCAGCACGGGCTCGGCGACCGCCTGAACGTCGTCGGGAATCGCATAGTCCCGCCCGTGCACGAGCGCGTGCGCCTGGGTCGCGCGGTAGACGGCCTGCGCGCCGCGCGTCGATACCGGGAGGCGGAGCTCGCCCGACTTGCGTGTCGCCTGCACGATCGCGTGCAGATAGTCGAGCAGCTTGTCGGCCACCTTGACGTTCTCGACGGCCTCCTGGAGATCGAAGACCTGCTGCCGGTCGAGCACCGCGGGGAGCGTTAGGAGCTCGCGCTCCGTGCCGCCGCGCCGGAGGAGCGCCTTCTCTTCCGTTTCGCCCGGGTAGCCGAGCGAGAGGCGCATGAAGAACCGGTCCATCTGTGACTCCGGCAGCGGGTACGTCCCAAGGTATTCCACCGGGTTCTGCGTCGCAACGACCATGAACGGCTGCGGCAGTTCGCGCCGTTCCGACTCCACCGTCACCGCCCCCTCGTTCATGGCTTCGAGAAGAGCCGACTGGGTTTTCGGCGTCGCGCGGTTGATCTCGTCGGCGAGAACGATGTTAGCGAAGAGGGGCCCTGCGTGGAACTCGAAGCCGTCGCTCGCCGCGTGAAAGACGGTGATGCCGAGCACGTCCGCCGGAAGCGTGTCGCTCGTGAACTGGATCCGGCGGAACTCGAGGGACAGACTGCGGCCGAGGGCGCGCGCGAGCGTCGTCTTTCCGACGCCGGGGACGTCCTCGATCAAGATGTGGCCCCGCGAGAGAAGCGCGATCAACACGAGATCAATCGCGCGGCCGTCCCCGCGGTAGACGCGCCCGACGTTTTCCTTCAGACGGCCGAGCTCCGCGCCGTTGAACGCGCTCACGATCTCACTCCGGTTTCCGCCGCAGGCGCTCGACGGCGCCGCGCAGCTCCCTCTCCCGGCCAAACGGGAGCACCAGCACGCCCTCCGGCCCGACGACGATCGCCGTGTCGCGAGCCCCCGGCGCCAGAACGGGAAGCGTCGAGAGAATCAGGTTGCCCGACTCGTCGGAGGGGCCCCGCAAGTCGCGGACTGCCCTCCAGGTCCCGACGTCGTTCCAGCCGGCTCGAAGAGGCACGGCCCGCACGCCGCGCGCCTTCTCCATCACAGCGTAGTCGATCGAGATCGCCGGAAGGGACTCCCACGCGGCGCGCGCCCCTTCCGCATCATCAGCGAGCCGCTCCCGGTAGCGCTCGACCGCCGTCACCAGGTCGGCAGCCACGCGGCGAGCTTCGGCGAGGAATCGCGACGGACGGAACACGAAGATGCCCGCGTTCCAGTAATGCCGCCCGGACTCAAGGAAGGATTGGGCCTCCGCCGGATGCGGTTTCTCGGTGAAACGCACGACTTCGTAGCCGCTGGAACCTTCCCCATCGCCGACCTCAATGTAACCGAAGTCGGTCTCCGGCCGCGTCGGAGGGACCGTAAGAACGACGACCGGGGAAGCGCCACACGCCCGCGCCGCGAGCCGGATCGCGGAACGAAACGCTTCGGCGTCCGCAATCGAGTGGTCGGAGGGGACGGCGACCGTGACCGCGTCTCCTTCGCGTTCGAATTCGAGCGCGGCCCGGATGATCGGCGGCGCCGAGTTGCGCCGCGCGGGCTCGCGAAAGATCCGCTCGGGAGCGAGGTCGGGCAGCTCGGCTCGTACGAGGTCGGCATGTGCCTCGGCGGCCGCGACGAAGATCTCGTCGGAGAGGGGCCGAACGCGCTCCCACGTCTCGGCGAGGAGACTTTTCGAAGAAACGAGCGGGAGGAACTGTTTCGGGCGCGCCTCCGTGGAGAGGGGCCAAAGGCGCGTTCCCCCGCCGCCCGCCAGCAGCAGGACGTTCATCGGATCCGTCATGACCACTTCAACCCGAGAAACTCCACCTCGGGAGACAGGGTAACGCGGAACTTCTCCTGGACCGATTCGCGCATCGTGCGCATGAGCGAGAGAACGTCGGCGGCGCGGGCACAGCCGAGGTTGACGATCACGTTCGCGTGTCGCGTCGAGATCTCGGCGTCGCCCTGACGCGCTCCCTTCAAGCCGCACGCCTCGATGAGCCGGCCCGCGTAGTCGCCGGCCGGGTTTTTGAAAATGCTTCCGGCGTTCGGCTCTCCCGGGAGCGCGCCACGCCGCCTCTCGGTCACGGCCCGCGTCCGTTCTCCGATCTCCTCGCGCAAGGCGGGACGAAGTCGCAGCGTCGCCTCGCTCACGATCTCGCCCGTGTCGCAAAGCGCGGTCCAGCGGTAGCCGTGCGGGATTTCCGACGCGGCGACTTCGCGCCGAGTGCCGTCGCGGGCGACGAGGCGCACCGTTTCCAGGATCTCGAAAATCTCGCCGCCGTAGGCGCCGGCGTTGATCCGAACGGCCCCCCCGATCGACGACGGAATGCCGGAGATCGACTCGAGGCCCGACAGCCCCGCGCGGGCCGCGGTGGCGCAAACTCCGCCGAGGACTGCTCCTCCGCCCGCGGTGAGCCGGTCGCCTTCGATCGCGACCCGGAGAAAGTCCCCCTCGAGCCTCACGACCCAGCCGGGGAAGCCCTCGTCCGCCGCGACGACGTTCGATCCCATTCCGAGGAGGGCGAGCGGCTCCCCGCTCTCCCGCGCGGCCGCGAGGACCCGCGAAAGCCCCTCCTCAGTCTTCGCGCGGCAGTACCAGCGCGCCGGGCCGCCGATGCGAAGGGTCGTGTGCCGGGACAAGGGCTCGTCCGGAAGAACCGTCGCGTCGCGCTCGGAGAGCTCGGGGGTCACGCGGGTCGGTTCGAGAGAAGGGCCGCGACGCCGGAAGTCACCCCGGCGGCAAGGAGGCCGGCGGCCACGTCATCGACGACGATTCCCCAGCCACCGGGGAGCACCTGCCAGCCCCGGATCGGGCCGGGCTTCCAGACGTCGAATAGCCGGAAGGCGAAGAAAGAAACGATCCAGGCAGTGGCGGCGGCGCCCGGCGTCGGGTAGGCAAAAAGCGGAACGACCGCGGAGGCGAGGAGCTGGCCCGCGATCTCGTCGAGGACGATGCATCCCGGGTCCTCACGACCCATCGCGGCCGCGGCGCGGCCGACGACGGGAACGGCGAGGAGAGCGAGAACGAGCCCGGACATCAAGAGTCCCACCGCCGCGACAACACTGATCATGTGAGGAGAGGGAGAGACGGCGCGCGCGAAGAGCCAGGCCGCCACGAGGCCGAGGGCCGAGCCCGCGGTCCCGGGAGCGATCGGCGCGAATCCGGCGCCGAAGCCGGTGGCGAGGATCGTCGAGAGCGGACTTTCGCGTAATGCGCGGCGCACGTCAGGTGGAGGCGCGGTGGACGTCGTTTTCATGGGCTTGAAAGGCGTTCGCGTGGAAGGTTCGCGGGGCAGCGATCGTGACGCAGTCCGCGTGTTTCCGGAGTCTATAATCGCCCAATTCTCGCGGCGAACCGAGCTCTCGGAGGAAGGTGGGGACATGTCCAGCGTCAAATCGAACGAGAAATGGCGCGCCGTCGAGACGGCGCTTACGCAGATCGAACGGCAGTTCGGCAAGGGATCCGTCATGCGGCTGGGCGACCGTCCCGACGTGCCGGTCGCGGTCATCCCGACGGGATCGCTCGCGGTCGACGCGGCGCTCGGCATCGGCGGGATCCCGCGAGGCCGTGTCGTCGAGATCTTCGGTCCGGAGTCCTCCGGGAAGACGACTCTTTCGCTGCAGATCATCGCGCAGGCGCAGAAGACGGGAGGCCTCGCCGGTTTCATCGACGCCGAGCACGCGCTCGACGCCGACTACGCGAAGAAGCTCGGCGTCGATACCGACAACCTCCTCGTTTCCCAGCCGGACAACGGCGAGCAGGCCCTCGAGATCGCGGAAATGCTCATCCGGTCGGGGGCGATGGACGTCATCGTCGTCGACTCCGTCGCCGCTCTCGTGCCGAAGGCGGAGATCGGGGAGAGATGGGCGAGGCGCAAATGGGCCTCCAGGCGCGGCTCATGTCGCAGGCGCTCCGCAAGCTCACCGCGATCGTCTCGAAGTCGGGCACGAGCCTCATCTTCATCAACCAGATCCGGGAAAAGATCGGCGTGATGTTCGGCAACCCCGAGACGACGACCGGCGGCCGGGCGCTCAAGTTCTATTCGTCGATCCGAATCGACATCCGGCGGATCGCGTCGCTGAAAGACGGCGACGTGGTCGTGGGCTCGCGCACCAAGGTGAAGGTGGTCAAGAACAAGGTGGCCTCCCCCTTCCGTCAGGCGGAGTTCGACATCACGTATGGCGAAGGAATCTCACGCACCGGCGAGCTCATCGACCTCGGGATCGAGGCGAAGATCGTCGACAAGTCGGGCGCGTGGCTCTCCTACGGCGACCTGCGGATCGGCCAGGGCCGGGAGAACGCCAAGCAGTTCCTGAAAGAGAACCCGGAGGTCGCCAACGAGATCGAGACCAAGCTGCGCAAGTCGCTCGGCCTCGCGCCGGCAGCCGCCAGCGAGATCGCGGAAACGCCGGGCCCCGAAGCCGCGGAACCGGTGCGCGAGAAGGAGAAGGCGAGGCGGTAAGCGGGGAGAT
>JBKJVY010000200.1:0-13438 GCA_046717185.1 Thermoanaerobaculia bacterium | reverse complement strand
GGAACTCGAGTGAGAGCTACCTGGGCGCGATCGGCACGTACCGCTGGGGCGCGGGGAGGCTGCGCCCCTTCGTGCAGCTGGGTGGCGGGATCTACTTTCTTCGGCTCTACTTCCAGTCGAGGAATCGCTTCGCGCCGAGCGAGAAAGAGACTCGCGGGGGAGCGTTCGGCGGCGGCGGGCTCGACCACGCACTCTCCCGCTCCGTTGCGCTCGAGGCGAGGGCGCGCTACCACCTTGTGGCAGACGCGAGCACCGTCCACCCGGACTTCCTCGAGAGCCAGCTCGGAATCCGGTTCTTCTTTTAGGTTTTGTTCTCTTCCTTCTCGAGAAACCTCCGGGCTTCCGCGATCTCTTTCTTCCGCTCCGCGTCGACACTCGGATACTCCAGGTCGAGCTTCTCCAGCTCGGCGAGGATGACCTGCTGGACTACGAGCCGAGTGAACCACTTGTGGTCGGCCGGCACGGCGTACCATGGCGCCAACTCGGTCGAGGTCGCCGACAGTGCGTCCTCGTAGGCCCGTATGTAGTCGTTCCAGAACCCGCGCTGGAGGACGTCGCCCATCGCGAACTTCCAGTTCTTCTCCGGAACGTCGAGGCGTTCGAGGAACCGCTTGCGCTGCTCTTCTTTCGAGACGTTCAGGAAGAACTTCAGGATCCGGGTGCCGTTCCGGGCGAGGTGGCGCTCGAAGTCGTTGATGCTCTCGTAACGCTCTTTCCAGACGTCCTTTCGAACGAGCGCCGGCGGCAAACGCTGCCCGGCGAGAATCTTCGGATGCACGCGGACGACCAGGACCTCCTCGTAGTGGGACCGGTTGAAGATTCCGATCCGTCCGCGCTCGGGAAGGTCGCGGGCGTGGCGCCAGAGAAAATCGTGATCGAGCTCCCGAGAGGAGGGAGCCTTGTACGAGGACACCTGGAAGCCCTGAGGGTTGATCCCGGACAGGACGTTCTTGATCGTGCTGTCCTTGCCCGCGGCGTCCATCGCCTGGAAAACGAGAAGGAGCGACCAGGAGTCCTGCGCGTACAGTCGCATCTGGAGGTCCGCCAGCTTCTCGACCCGCGCCGCGAGCATCGCGTTCGCCCGCTCCCTGGAAAGATCGAGTCCCCCGGTGTCCCCGGGGTCGCAGCTCGCGATCCGAAACCTCTTCCCGGGCGCGATCCGGTAGGATTCGGCGGTTCGCGCGAGATTTTTTTCCACGCGGAGATCCTACCGTCTCGACGGAATCCGCTCGGGGACGCGTCAAACCTTCACGGCCGGCTTCTCGTGCTGGGTGGAGCTCGCGACGAGCGACGGGGAGGCGGCGAAGACGTTCTACACATCGCCCTTCGGGTGGTCGGTGCGACAACCCGACTGACGTCGGCATCTATTCGCTGCTGCAGAAGAACGGTAAGGACGCGGGCGCGCTCGTCCCCCCGGCGGTGATATCCTTACCTCGAGTAAGGAGACTCGTTTATGGCCGGAGCGACGTTGACGTCGAAGGGGCAGGTGACGATCCCCAAAGGGATCCGCGATCTTCTCGGCCTGGAGGCCGGTGATCAGCTCGATTTCGTCGTAGAAGGACAGGCCCGGGTCGTTCTGCGGCCCGGCAATCGGGACGCGCGCGGGCTCCGAGGGCTGCTCCTCCGGGCGCGCCGGAAGCCCGTGACGCTGGCGGAGATGGACGCCGCGATCCGGGATCGGGTCCGAGAGCGAAAGAAGCGGTGATTCGCGGGATCGACACGAACGTCCTCGTCCGCTATCTCACCCAGGGCGATCCCGCCCAGGCCCGGAAGGCGAACGCGATCATCGAGGGGACGCTCGCGAAGGGGGGGAGCTGCTACGTCAGCGTCGTAGTTCTCTGCGAGATCGCGCGGGTTCTTCGGGGCGCTTACGGGTTCAGGAAGACCGCGGTACTGCTCGCCCTCGACCGCATCCTCGAGACCGCCGGTTTTCTCATCGAGGATCGGGATCTCGTACGGGATGCTCTGGAGGAGTTCCGCCGTGGGCGCGGCGACTTCGCAGACTACGTGATGGGCGTCCGAAACCGTGCGGCCGGCTGCTCGACGACGGTGACGTTCGATCGATCGCTCAGGAGGAGCGCGCTGTTCTCGGTATTGTGACGCGGACCTCGCGCGCTCCAAGATCCCTCGGCGCTTCGCTTCTCGGGATGTAACCCGCTTCGCGCGTTACGCCTTGAGGAAGATCCGCTTCCTGTAGAGGAGCCCGAAAACCGCGAGCCAGAGCGCAAGGTACGCGAGCGCGAAGAGGAGCGATCCGAGCCGCGGGTCCGCGAAGCGGTCGAACACCGTCCGATAGATCGTCGCGTAAAGCGAACGGGGCTTCCCGCCCGGGTTCGGGAGCTTGACCGCCAGCATCAGGATCGTCGCGAGCGTCGAGGCCACGAACGCGGCGATCGGGTTTCGCCCGAGCCACTCGAAGGGGCGCGCCCAGCTCTTCCACCCCCGCCGGTCGACGACCTCGAGACACAGCGCGAGGAAGAGCGCGGCGAGGCCGCTCATGAAGAGCGTGTAGGAAGAGGTCCAGAGGTTCTTGTTGAGCGGGAAGACGCGCTGCCAGAGCGCCCCGGTGGCGAGGAGAAGGAGGCCCCCGGCGACGAGGCCGGCGAGCTTGTGCCGGCGGCCCGCGGCGCGCAACCACTCGCCCGCGAGTGCTCCGAGGAGCGTCGTCGCGACGGTGGGGATCGTCGAGAGCGGCCCCTCCGGGTCCCACCCCGGCTTCCAGGTGTGGGCGCCGAGGACCAGCCGGTCCACGTAAGAGGCGAGGTTGCCTTCGCGATCGAGCCGGCCCGCACCGTAGCCCGGCACCGGCACGAGCGCCATCAAGGCCCAGTAACCGAGGAGGAGCGCGAGCGTGAACGCGAGGACGCCCTTCCGTCCGAAGGCGAGAAAGACCGCCGCGGAGACGATGAAAACGACGCCGATCCGCTGGAGCACTCCGGGGATGCGGAGGTTCTCCCGGTGAAAGACGAAGAACGAGAGCACGTTCAGCGCGAGCCCGAGCCCGAAGATGATCGCGCCGCGCCGGAGCGCGTGGAGGAAGAGGTGCCTCCGGCCCGCTCCCCGCGACGCACGACCGGCGAACGAGAACGCCATCGAGACCCCGACGATGAAGAGAAAGAACGGAAAGATCGTGTCGGTCGGCGTCCAGCCGTGCCACTCGGCGTGGAGGAGCGGAGGGTAGACGTGCGTCCACGTCCCGGGCGTGTTGACTACGATCATGCCTGCGATCGTCAGGCCGCGGAAGACGTCGAGGGCGAGAAGGCGGGGGGAATCCGTCAGCGGTCCGCTCTCAGCGGGAGAAGCGTCCCGCGAGTCCGTCCGGCTCTTTGCCCGCGGTGAGCCGGCCAACGACTTCGAGCCTCTCGAGGTCGATGACGGAGACGATGTCCGCGTTCGTCGAGGCGACCCACGCGCGCTTGCCGTCCGGCGCGATGAGCAGACCCACCGGGACGGGGCTCTTGCCGAACCGGTCCGAGAAGATCCGCGCCTGGCTGCCCGGCACGGCTTCGCGGTCCATCGGGATCCGCCGGACTTCCGTGCGCGACAGGACGTCGAAGACCGCGACGTCCCCCGACTGCGCGCAGGAGACGAGGGCGCGCTTTCCGTCCGGCGTGATCTTGACGCGGATCGGGAACTTCGCGGCCGGGATGGTGGCGAGGACCTCGAGCTTCATCGCATCAACGACCGTGACCGTATTCGCTTCCCGGTTCGTGACCCAGACCTCCCGGCCGTTCGGCGTCACGTCGATCCCTTCCGCGCCCGCGCCCGTCGCGAGGTCCTTCGAGATCTTCGCCGTAGCGAGATCGGCGGAAGACACCGTCCCCGACCCGATGCTCGCGACGTATGCCGCTCTCCCGTCACGGGGCGCGGCGACCATGTGCGAGACCTCGCGTCCCGTCGGAATCCTCGCCGTCACACGGCGCTTCCCGGGGTCGACGACGAGGAGCTCCTTCGTCCCCTCCGCGGTGACGAGCAGGCGTCCGTCGCCGAGCGCCTCGAGACCGTGGGGTCGAGTCCGCTCGCCGAGCTCGACGGTCCCGATTGCCACCCCGCGGTCGAGGTCGACGAGCGTCACGGTGTGGCCGGGCTCGCCGGCTTTTCCGTAGTCCGACACCGCCGCGGTTTTCCGGTCGGCGAGCACCTCGACCTCATGTGGGCCGCGACCCGTCTTGACGGTCGCCCGCAGCGCGCCGCTCTTCGCGTCGAGAATCGAGACGGTGTCGTCGGACTTGTTGACGACGACGAGCAGATCGGGCGCCTCCGCGCCCCCGGCCGCGAGAGCCGCCGCGAGGAGAAGGATCTTCATCGCGTCACCCCTTCAGAACGACGAACTCCTGCGGCCGCACCGAGAGGCTCGCGAGTCCCTTCTCCCGCACCGCGTAGTCGTCCTCGATCCGCACGCCGAGCTTCCCCGGCAGGTAGATGCCGGGCTCGACCGTCACGGTGTTGCCGGCGACGAGAGGCTTGCGGTTCCCCTTTACGAGGTACGGATGCTCGTGACCGTCCATCCCGAGTCCGTGCCCGAGGCGGTGCGTGAAATACGCGCCGTACCCCGCGTCCTCGATGACCTTGCGGGCGGCGCGGTCAACGTCCTCGCCGGTCTTGCCGGCTTCGAGCGCGTCGATCCCGGCGTTCTGCGCGCGGTCCACGGTCTCGTAGACCTTCCGAAGCTCGGCGGAGGGCGGCCCGAACGCGACCGT
This sequence comes from Thermoanaerobaculia bacterium, assembly GCA_046717185.1. Classification (GTDB taxonomy): domain Bacteria; phylum Acidobacteriota; class Thermoanaerobaculia; order UBA5066; family Gp7-AA6; genus Gp7-AA6. The sequence goes on along the minus strand of JBKJVY010000200.1, from coordinate 8,738 downwards.
CCGGGTCACGTCGGACGTATATCCGCGCACCCGGCAGCCGCAGTCGATCAGGACCGCGTCCCCCTTCGCAAGCGCGCGGTCGCCCGGCCCGCCGTGCGGCAGCGCTGCGGAGGGACCGAACTGCACGAGCCCGCCGCCGGATACTCCGAGCTTCGTGAATTCCCCCTCGAGGATGCCGGACACCTCGTGCTCGGTCATCCCGCGCCGCAGGCGCTCGTGCGTCGCGGCGATCGCGAGGACGGTGCGTCGGCCCGCTTCCTTCAGAAAAGCGAGCTCCTCCTCCGACTTGACGGAGCGCAGGGCGTCGAAGAGCGCGGTGGCGTCCTCGGCCTTCGACGAGGCGGCCGCTGAAATGAGCGACGCCGTCGAGTACGCCGTGGATCCCTCGATCCCGACGGACTTGCGCGCGAGGAGCTTCGCCGCGATCGGGACGGGGTCCTCGTCTTCCTGCCAGGTCTTCACGTCGTCCACCGTCGCATCCCGCGTCACGTTCGACTCCTCGAACGCCGGAGTGATCAGGACCGCGGGGCCGTCGGTCAGGAGGAGGAGGGCGGTCAGGCGCTCGCTCCGCCACATCGAGAGACCCGTCGCGTAGGCGAGGTTCGTCGAGGGCGTCACGAGAAGCGCGTCCCAGCCGCGCGCTTTCGCTCCGGCGCGCAACTTCGCCTGGCGCTCGCGAAAAACGTCCGGCTTCAGGGGCGGCGGAAGCGGCGGCGCTGAGGGCGTGGCGGCAAGGCCTCGCGACGCCGGCACTCCTGCCACGGCGGCGGTGGCTCCCGCGGCGGCAATCCAGCCTCGTCTGGTGAGCTTCATCATGAGGGCGCTCTCGATAGGATATCGGACCCGATGCCCCGAATCGTCGTTCTCGGCGCCGGCCTGATCGGTGGCGTGCTCGCGCGCGAGCTCGCCTCGGAGGACGGATTCGACGTCGCGGTCTACGACGCCGACGCGGGAGCCCTCGAACGCCTCGGGCGGGGATCGAATCTCTCCGTCCACCGCGCCGACCTCTCGAGGCCCGACGCGATTTCCGCGGCGGTTGCCGACGCGAACGCCGTCGTCGGCGCGCTGCCGGGCGTACTCGGCTTTAGGATGCTCCGCGCGGTCGTCGAGGCGGGCAAGCCGATCGCCGACATCTCCTTCTCTCCCGAGGACCCGCTGCAGCTCGCAGCCCTTGCACGCGAGCACGGCTCGACCGCCATCGTCGACTGCGGGGTCTCGCCCGGCCTCTCGAACTTCTTCGTCGGGATCGCGGCGCGCGAGCTCGACCCGGTGGAGGACGTTCGGATCTACGTCGGGGGCCTCCCGGTCGAGCGGCGGTGGCCGTACGAGTACTCCGTCGTCTTTTCCGCGACCGACGTCATCGAGGAGTACACGCGTCCGGCCCGGGTGTTCGAGGAGGGGCGCCTCGTCACGCGACCCGCGCTCTCCGAGATCGAGCGGATCGACGTCCCCGGCGTCGGCACGCTCGAAGCGTTCTTGACCGACGGGCTCCGCACGCTCCTGCGCACGGTGCCCGCGAGGAGCATGCGGGAGAAGACGCTGCGCTACCCCGGCCACGCCGGAAAGATGGAGGTCCTCAAGGAGGCGGGTTTTTTCGACGAGACGGCGCTCGACCTGCGCGGTGGCGTGCGGGTCTCGCCGCGCGAGGTGACCGAGCGTCTCCTCACCCGGGCGTGGCGGCGCGACGAGGGTGCCGAGGAGTTCACGTACCTGAAAGTCGTCGTCACCGGTCGCCGGTCCGGCGCTTCGGTCCGCACCACGTTCGAGCTCCTCGACCGCACCGACGCCTCCACCGGGACGACGTCCATGGCGCGGACGACCGCGTTCCCGTGCGCCGCGGCCGCCCGGATGCTCGCGCGGGGCGAGTACCGCGATCCGGGCGTCCGGCCGCTCGAGCTCGTGGCGGCGGACCGCGAAGCTGCCCGGCGTTTCGAGGAGTATCTTTCCCCGAAGGGAATTGCCTGGAGCGAAGAGACCCATGAGATCGGTCCCGACGAAGTCCCATGAACGGATCGCTGGTAACAGGTCGAAGGAAGGAGGGACACCGATGCCCACCCGCCGCGCGATCCTGAAGGCCGTCGGGGCGATCTCCGCGCTCGCGAGCGTGCCGATTCCGGCGCAGACGCGCGCGCCGACTCCCACGCCGACTCCGGCTCCTGCCAGGTCCCCGGATCTGCTCGCGAAGCTCGCGCGCGATCGCTATGGAAAGTTCCTGACGGAGGAGGAGCTCCCGCTCCTGGACGAAGACATGGCGGGACTCGAACGCCGCAGCGCCCGCCTCCGCGGATTCAAGCTCGCGAACTCGGAAGAGCCGGCGGTCGACTTTCCCGCTGTGCGCCGATGAACGGGGGCGTCTCCGTCCTCCACACGCCGCTGCGGGAGCTCGCGGCGAAGGTGCGCGGGCGTAAAGTTTCCGCGGTCTCCCTCGCCGAGGAGTCGCTCGATCGTCTCGCGACTCACGGCGCGAGGCTGAACGCCGTCGTGACGCTCGCCGGAGAGGGCGCCCTGACGGCCGCCCGCGAGGCGGACCGGGAGATCCGGCAGGGAAAGTACCGCGGACCCCTCCACGGAATCCCGTACGGCGCGAAGGACCTCCTCGCGACGAAGGAGATGCCGACGACGTGGGGCGCGGCGCCCTATCGCGACCAGAAGTTCTCCTATGACGCGACCGTCATCCGCAAGTTGCGCGAGGCCGGCGCGATTCTGACCGCGAAACTCTCGATGGTGGAGCTCGCCGGAGGAATGGGCTACAACAACGCAGACGCGTCGTTTACCGGTCCGGGCTTGAACCCGTGGAACACCGGGTACTGGAGCGGCGGCTCTTCGAGCGGCCCCGGCTCGGCGGTCGGAGCAGGCCTCGTATCCTTCGCGATCGGCTCCGAGACCGTCGGCTCGATCGTCACGCCGTCCGCGTTCTCGGGGGTGACGGGCCTTCGCCCGACGTACGGGCTCGTGAGCCGGCACGGCGCGATGGCTTTGTGCTGGACTCTCGACAAACTCGGGCCGATGGCCCGCGGGAGCGACGACTGCCAGCTCGTCCTCGACGCGATCCGCGGAAAAGACCCGGCCGACCCGACGACAGTGACCGCCCCGCGGACTGCGCGGCCGAACGCCCGCCGCCTTCGCGTCGGCGTCCTGAAGGGGGCGACGGACTTCGTGCAGCCGGAGGTCGCCCGCAACTTCGAGGCGTCCCTCGATGTCCTCGGCCGCTTCGCCGACGTCGTGGGCGACGTCGCGCTCGCCGACCTGCCCTACGGGATCGTCGCGGGCACCATCGTCGACGCGGAGGGAGGAAGCGCGTTCCTCGAGATGATCGAGTCCGGGCGCTCGCGGGAGCTTCGCGCGAAGGCGGATCGTTACGGCGGCTACTCGAGCGTCATGACGCCGGCGGTCGACTACCTCCACGCGATGCGGCTGCGGGAGAAGATGCGGGCGCCGATGGCCGCGCTCTTCGAGCGGTACGACGTGCTTGCCGCGCCGTCCCGCGCCACCGTCGCGTACCCGATCGGCCTCGACTTCGACAAGGCGTATCCGGAGCTCGCGAAGGGACGGCCCGCCAACTTCGTGTCGGCCATCGGGGCCCTGATCCAGGTCGGGAATCTCGTCGGGTGGCCCGCGATCTCGCTGCCCAACGGGTTCGGTCAGGAGGGACTTCCGACCGGACTGCACATTCTCGGACGGGCTTTCGGGGAGGGGGAGCTCAGCGCCCTGGGGCGCGAATACCAGCGCCGCACGGACTTCCACGCGCGGCGGCCGGCGGGGTTTTAGCCTTCTCTTGTCATTTCGAGGAGCGAAGCGACGAGAAATCTGGATCTCCGCTCACCAGGGGACCAGATCCCTCGCTACGCTCGGGATGACAGAGCGTGCGGCGTCGCCCGCTCTGTCACTTTTTCTTTTTCCCCGCCCTGCGTTCGTCGCGACGCCGATCGGCGGGGGTTGGGACGAGGACGACTCGGGGATGCGCCCGGCGTTTTTCGTTGCGGCGATCCGCGCTCTCGCGGCGTTCGGAGGAGGAGCTGGAACGGTTCACTGTCTTCTTGGCCTTCACGACACGAGGTTATGACAAGCCCGGTACAAAAAAGTAGGGGCCGCGTGGGCGGCCCCGTTTTCGCCGTTTCGGCGGTGAGAGTTAGGCGACACTCCGCTTCCGTGTCGCCACCCGGTAAATCCACAGAACGAGGATCGCGCCCAGTGTGGCGCCCACGAACCCGGCCGGCTCGCCCGGCTCGTAGAGGTTCAAGGCCTGCCCGATGAAGCCCCCGATGAGAGCGCCCACGATTCCGAGAATGATGGTGATGATGATCCCGCCCGGATCGCGTCCCGGCATGATGAACTTGGCCACGATGCCAACCACGAGGCCGAACAGAATCCAACCAAGGATGCCCATATCGCGCCCCTCCTTTCGGATCAGGGGATAGAGCAAGGGTCGGGCCATCTCCCCGGAGCCGGCAGCGGGGACGGAAGCAAGAATCCCTCCCGGAACGGATGTTGCAATCCCCGCCCGCGGAGGTAATCAACCAATGGCAACCTTTACGGTGGATCAGTGTGTCGATCAGCTGAACTCTCTGCTCCGTGGCGAAATCTCGTCAGTCGAGACGTACGAGCAGGCGATTCGAAAAGTAGACGACGAGCACGCGAGCGACGCGACGGCGCTGCGCGCGATCGCACAGGAGCACGGCGAGGCGGCACAGGCGCTGCGCGACGAGATCGTGCGCCTCGGCGCGGAGGCCGACAATTCGTCCGGCGCGTGGGGCGTGTGGGCGAAGATCGTCGAGGGGACGTCAAAGTTCTTCGGCGACGCCTCGGCGTTGAAAGCCCTCAAGGAGGGGGAGGAGCACGGGCTGAAGGACTATCGCGAAGCGCTCGATGACGTCGACGAGGCCTCCCGCATGCTCATCTCGGACCGGCTGATTCCCAACCAGGTCCGTCACATCGCGGTGCTCGACGGCATGATGGCGAAGATCGAGCGGCTGGGAGACTGACGCGGGTTGGTGACCCGAGCCGGGGTCAACCCTGAATTGGGGTCAACGCTGAAAAGCTGAATTCGGGTCAGGCCTGAATTCAGCCCTGGCACAAATTCAGGAATTCAGCGTTGACCCTAGTACACACCTTGACCCTAGTACACACCGCCCGTCAGGTGCACGACCGCGGTCCACAGCCCGCGAGTGAAGCGAAAGGTCAGGATCGGAAAAACGATCGCGGCCGTGCACCATACGACGAGGCTCGTCGCCAGCGGCCAGATCGGTCCGAACCCGACGCCCGCCATGAGCACGATCGCTGTCAGGAGCGTGTTGATGTCGAGTGAGCCGACCCACTGCCCGTGCTCGCGCGAGAAACCGACTCCGCAAACGTCGCAGACGTCTTTCATGCGGAAGTAGGTGGCGAAGAGCTTGCCGCGCCCGCACACCGGGCACCTCAGTCGCAGGCCGCGCCACACGACTGTCTTCCAGTAGCCCTCCGGCCAGGGCGGACGATGGCGCGCCGTCGTTCTTTGCCACGAGAGGACGGGGGAGGGCGGGTGCGGAGCGGGGTCGGTCAAGGGAAAGTCCTATCTCCCCGCTTCAAAGTCGCAGGTCTGAGGCGTGAGTCGTTCACAGTGGGAACCGCGAGCCCTCCGCGGCGATTCCAAAGCCCTTCCGCTCGAGGTCCTTCCGCGCGGCCGCGTCCCAGAGCAAACGATTCGTGTGGTTCAAGTGCACGAAGAGAACTTTCGCGGGCGCAGCCGGCGCCTTCCCGAACCGGGAAACGGTTTCGGAGACGAGCGGGTGCGGGATGTCGCGGATCGCCCGACCGGGGATCTCATCTGCAGAGAAGAACGTCCCGTCGACGAACGCGAGGAGCGACCTCTCCGCGACGAGCCGCTCGATCGAGCGATCCCACTTCTCCCACTTGTCGATGTCCGGCAGCCAGAGTAGCTCGCGCCGTGGACCGGAGACGAGGTACGCAACCGTGTCGGAGTCTTCGTCCCGATGCGGTACCCGGATAGGCGTTGCCGAGAGGGAAGGCGTGAGCTCGAACTTCTGCCCCACGGCCACCTCGCGGACGTCGATGTTCCCGAGCGTGACCAGCCGCTTCCACGGCCCGTTCTCCTTGAGGAATCGCGCCATTGAGGGGGTGCAGTAGACGGGCAGCCGCTTCGCGCCCAGAACCTCGCGGCCGAGCTGGGCGAGTCCGAGGTAGTGCCCGATGTGCGCGTGAGTGAGGAGGATGGCATCCGGGATTCCGCCGAGCGCCTCGACCTGCGCCGCGAAATCGGGGGTCGCGTCCACGATGAACCGGTGGCCGGCGGCCCGGTCCACGAGCCCGAGCGACGCGACCCGCCGGGCAGCGGCCGGGTCACGGCGGGCGCGGACGCAGAACGGCTGCCGGCACCCCAGGTGCGGCACCCCGCCGTCCTGCGCGATCCCGAGGACGACCGCCTCCACGTGCGGAGCGGGCGCAGGGGTGCCCCGTGGGGGAGCCATCCGGGCGAAATGTGTCAGGTGGAGACCTGACCCCATCAGGAGGAGCAGCCCCGCCAGGATTCTCACTCGGTTATTCTTGCCGATTCCCGGGCATGGAATCTGCTTTCTAGGCCGGATTGGAGGAGAACAACATGGCCAGTCTTTCCCGTCAGACGATGCGCGCTCTGGGTCCCGTGATGATCCCGCTCATGACCCGCGTTGCCATACCCATCGCGCTGGAGAGCCTCCGCAAGCGGAAGCTCGCGGCGGACGACTACTTGGGAGAGTCGCGCGATACGCTCAAAGACAACCTTAAAAAGTCGCGCCTGGAGATCGACGCCGTCCGTGATGAGGCGGTCGAGCGCGGCCGCCGGCTCTACGGCGAGGCGCGACGCGAAGGCACCGAGTTTCTCGACGTCCTCCTGAACAAGGGCCTCTCCATGGCGAATGAGTGGGCGAGCGGTCTCGGCGAGCCCCGCGTCCCGCGCCGCCGCTTCCGCTTCGGTTACGTCGTCGCGCTTGTCGCGCTCGTGGGAACCGGCCTCGTCCTGGTGAATCGGCGGTAGGGCACCAGATCCTTCGCTTCGCTCAGGATGACAGCGCGGGCTACCGGGCTACCGCGCTGCCAGCTTCTTGTACTTGATCCGGTGGGGTTGGTCCGCATCGAGACCAAGCCGCCGCTTCCGGTCGGCCTCGTACTCCTGATAGTTCCCTTCGAACCAGACCGTTCGACTCTCGCTTTCGAACGCCAGAACGTGCGTAACGATGCGGTCGAGAAACCACCGGTCATGGCTGATGACGACGGCGCAACCGCCGAAGTTCACGAGCGCCTCCTCGAGCGCTCGGAGCGTGTCGACGTCGAGGTCGTTCGTCGGCTCGTCCAGCAGTAACAGGTTTCCGCCGCGCTTCAACGTCCGCGCGAGGTGCAGCCGGTTCATCTCGCCGCCCGACAGGTCGGCGACCCGTTTCTGCTGGTCCGCCCCTTTGAAGTTGTACATCGACACGTAGGCGCGCGCTGGAATCTCGCGCTTGCCGAGCACGATGCGGTCCTCGCCACCAGAGATCTCGTCGAAGACCGTCTTGCCCGGCTCAGGCCGGTCGCGGTCCTGATCGACGTAGGAGGGGAGGACGGTGTCTCCCACCTTGAGCGTCCCTCCGTCCGGCTTCTCGTGCCCCACGATCATCTTGAAGAGCGTCGTCTTGCCGGCGCCGTTCGGACCGATCACGCCGACGATCCCGCCCCGCGGCAGGTCGAACGAGAGGTCCTCCATCAGGAGCCGATCCCCGTACGCCTTGCGCACACCCTCCGCGCGGACGACGACGTCTCCGAGACGCGGCCCGGGCGGGATGAAGATCTCCTGCGTGTCGTTGCGGGCCTCCGGATCTTCCGCGAGGAGCGACTCGTACCGCTCGAGACGGGCCTTGCTCTTCGCGTGGCGCGCGCGGGGCGCCATGCGGACCCACTCGAGCTCGCGCTGCAGCGAGCGGCGGCGCGCGGACTCCTGCTTCTCCTCCACGCCGAGGCGGGCCTCCTTCTGCGCGAGCCAGCTCGAGTAGTTTCCCTCCCACGGGATGCCCGCCCCGCGGTCGAGCTCGAGGATCCAGCCCGCGACGTTGTCGAGGAAGTACCGGTCGTGGGTGACGGCGACGACCGTCCCGGGAAACTCGGCGAGGTGCCGCTCGAGCCACGCGACGGACTCGGCGTCCAGGTGGTTCGTCGGCTCGTCGAGGAGAAGGAGATCGGGCCGCTCGAGGAGCACTTTGCAGAGCGCGACCCGGCGGCGCTCGCCGCCCGAGAGCGTCGCGACGTCCGCGTCGCCGGGCGGAAGCCGCAGCGCGTCCATCGCGACCTCGAGCTGCCGGTCGAGCTCCCACGCGTTGGACGCCTCGATCGCGTCCTGGACGCGCTGGTACTCGGCCATCAGCTTGTCGCTTTCGGCCTCCGAGAGGTCCGACGCGAGCTTCTCGTTCAGCTCGTCGAACCGGTGAAGGAGGGCGCGCGTCGAGGCTACGGCCTCCTCGACGTTCCCGAGCACGTTCTTCGACGAGTCGAGGCGCGGGTCCTGCGAGAGGTAGCCGATGCGCGTCCCCTCGGCGGACTTCGCATCCCCCGCGAAGTCGTGGTCCACGCCGGCCATGATCCGGAGGAGCGTCGACTTCCCCGCGCCGTTCGCGCCGAGGACGCCGATCTTGGCGCCGGGAAGAAACGACAGCCAGATCCCGCGGAGGATCTCCCGCTGCGGCGGGACGACCTTGCGCAGGTTGACCATCGTGAAGATGTACTGGTGGGCCATG
>JBKJVY010000199.1:0-8270 GCA_046717185.1 Thermoanaerobaculia bacterium | reverse complement strand
CGCGCATCTTCCCCGCACGGTCGCGCTGACCGGCGGTCGGGTTGTAGATGAGGAGACCGCGTTTCATTTTTCTCCCATGCGATTCCGCCCTTCGCCCTCGTCTGTCATCCTGAGCCCTTAGCCCTTTCCTGTCATCCCGAGCCCTTCGCCCCCGTCTGTCATCCCGAGCCCTTCGCCCTCCCTGTCATCCCGAGCGAAGCGAGGGATCTGTGCCCCTCTCGACCGCGCTCTCCCGCTCAGGGCAGGCTCCGCGAGGGATCTGTGTCCCTCTCGACTCCGGCCTACCACTCAGGGCAGGCCCCGCGAGGGATCTGGGACCAGATCCCTCGGCCTTCGGCTTCGGGATGACAGGTCCGAGCTAGAACAGCGACCCTTCCCGCCGCGGCGGCAGTATTCCGAGATGCCGGTACGCCTGCGGCGACGCGATGCGTCCCCGCGGAGTCCGCTGAAGGAAGCCCGCCTGGATGAGGTACGGCTCGTAGAGGTCCTCGAGCGTCCCACGGTCCTCCCCGAGCGACGCGGCGATCGAACTGATCCCGACCGGGCCGCCGCCGAACTTCTCGATGATCGTCGAAAGAATCCGGCGGTCGAGCTCGTCGAATCCGTGCTCGTCCACTTCGAGACGCGCGAGCGCCTCACGCGCCGTCGCGAGGTCGATCTCCTCCTTGCCGGCCACTTCCGCGAAGTCGCGCAGGCGGCGCAGAAGCCGGTTCGCGATCCGGGGCGTGCCGCGGCTCCTCGCGCCGATCTCCTTTCCGGCCTCCGGCGTGATCCGGATCCCGAGAATCCGGGCGGAGCGTTTCACGATCTGCGCGAGCGACGCGACGTCGTAGAAGTCGAGCCGCAGGGTGATCCCGAAGCGGCCGTGGAGAGGCTGCGAGAGAAGCCCGGGCCGCGTGGTGGCGCCCACGAGCGTGAAGGCCGCCAGGTCCACTTTCATCGTCCGCGCCATCGGACCTTCGCCGATCATCACGTCGAGTCGAAAATCCTCCATCGCGGGATAGAGGATCTCTTCGACCGCCGGGGTTAAGCGGTGGATCTCGTCCAGGAAAAGCACGTCGCGGGGCTGGAGGTTCGTCAGGATCCCCGCGAGGTCGCCGGCCCGGGTGATCATCGGACCGGACGTGATGCGCAGCCCCGTTCCGAGCTCGTGCGCGATGATGTAGGCGAGCGTCGTCTTGCCGAGCCCCGGCGGACCGGTCAGGAGGACATGGTCGAGCGGCTCGCCGCGGGCGCGCGCCGCCGCGAGGAACACGGCGAGGTTTTCGCAGACCTTCTGCTGCCCGATGTACTCCGCGAGAACCCGCGGCCGGAGCGTCGGCTCGACGGCGACGTCGTCGGCGAGCGCCGAGCCGGAGAGGATCTCTTTATCTTCCAAGTCCTAAGTCCTAGGTCCTAAGCCCTACGTCCAAACTAGCACGTCACTGGTCGTCGAATTAGGACTGGGGACTTAGCTCTCAAGACGGATTTCATCCACCCGTGAGCTGCTTCAAAGCGAGCTTCAGGTAGTCGCTGAAATCGCCGGGCGCGCCGGTCCGTCCGATCGCTTCGACGGCCCGTTCGGCGTCGCCTCGGCGATAACCCAGGTTGACGAGCGCCGACACGACGTCTTCCGTGGCGACTGCCGGCGTCCTCGCCGCGGAGGGATCGCCGCCGATCCGGGCGGCCTTCTCGGCGAGCTCGAGCACCATCCGCTCGGCGGTTTTCTTCCCGACGCCGGGAACCGCCATGAGCCGCCGCACGTCGGCGCCCCGAAGCGCCTCGATCAGGTCCGCCGGGGGCATTCCGGAGAGAACGGTGAGCGCGACCCGCGGGCCGATCCCCGCGACCCCAATGAGCATGAGAAAGAGCGATCGCTCGCGTTCGGTCAGGAAGCCGTAAAGCGCGAGCGCGTCTTCCCGGACATAAGTATGGATCCAGAGGGATGCGGGACTCTCCGCCTCCGGAAGCTCGTAGAAGGTCGAGAGGGGGATCTGGACGAGGTATCCGACGCCGCCGACGTCCAGGATGACGTGATCGGTCGCCTTCGACGCGAGACGTCCGACGAGGCGGCCGATCACGCTTGAATTCTAGTTCTCAGTGCTACCCCGGTTTCGCCGTCGGCGGGAGCAAGGAGTTCAGCAGCTCCTCGTTGATCTCGATCTTGCGGTCCGCGCGCATCTGCAGGGTCACCGATCGAATGAGTCGCTCGGCCTCCTTCGCTCGCAGCGTGTCGGCAAGCGCGGCCTTCTGCGTCGCGAACGCAGCGGGATCGGCCTGGGTGCGGGCGAGAACGCGGAAGAGTACGAACCCGGAGGGGACCGGGACGGGAGGCCCCGCCTGCCCGGCGGTCGTCTGGAAGACCGCCTCGGAGAGCCGCGGCGCCGCGCCGAGGTCCGGGACCGGGCCCGAGGGACCGAATTCCGGCGTCGTCTTGACCTCGGTCTCGTAGCGGGCCGCGAGGGCCGTCAGCCCGGTTCCGGAGGCGAGCTCGCGCGCGGCCGGCTGAAGCTTCTCGATCGCGTCCTTCTCTTTCCGCTCGGTCTTCCAGTTCTCGGCCACCGCCGCACGAAGCTCTTCGAACGGCTGGACCCCGGCGGGACGCTCGGCGACCGGCCGCACGAAGGCCGGACCGCGCGATGTCGCGATGGGTTTGCCCGAAACGTCGCCGATCTTTCCGGACCACGCCTCGCTGGAGAACTCCGCGTTCGCTCCGATGCCGGCGATCGGGCCGGTGCGCCCGAACCACTCCGTCGAGTTGTACGTCACCATGTCGCTCTGTAGCTTCCGGAGGTCTTCGTCCGACTTCGTTTTCGACGCACGGATCTTTCCCGCGAGCTCCGCCGCCAGCCGCTCCGTTTCCGCCTCGGCCTTTCGCTCGGTGAGATCGCCGGCGAGGCTTGGGCGGACCTCTTCGAGGGTGCGCGTGCCGGCCGGCGTCTTCGCGAGCATCTTGAGGACGTGGTAACCGTAACTCGTCTTCACCGGCCCACGGATCTCTCCAGGTTTCATGTCGAAGGCGGGTTGCTCGAACTCGGGGACCATCTGTCCGCGCCCGAACGGAGGGAGCTGTCCGCCGTTCTCCTTGCCGGTGGGATCATCCGTGTTTTCGCGCGCGAGCTTCGCGAAATCCTCACCCGCCCCCAGGCGGGCGATCAAGGATTCGGATTTCGCCCGCGCCTTCGTGTCGGCGTCCGGGCCGGCGTTCGCGTCCACCGCGATCAGGATGTGGGACATCGTCAGGAGCTCGGGAACCGCGAAAGTCGCCTTCTTCGCCTCGTACTCCGCTCGGACCTCCGCGTCGGTCACCGGCACTCTGGCGCGGACCTTGATCTTGTCTACGAGAAGGTAGTTCGCGCGGCGCTGCTCGGGGCCGCGGTAGCGCTCCCGATTCTTGTCGTAGTACCCCTTCAGGTCGGCTTCCGAAGGCTCGACCGAGCTCTCCAGCCGGCTCGCGGGGACGAGGATGTACTCGATCGTCGCCTTGTCGTTCTGCGCCGAGAATTGCCGGCGGACGTCCGCCTCCGGAATGGCGACGCTCGCCTTCACGAGGGTCTCGTACTTCCGGAGGACGAGGTCTTCCCGCAGGCCCTCCTCGAAAGTTTCCGGGAGCATGCCCGCGAGCTTCAACCTCTCGCTGTACTTGACCGCGCCGATGAACTGGCCGTTCTCCTGGAAGAAGGGGAGCGCGGCGATCTCTCTCGCGAGCTCCTCGTCGGAAACCGTCAGATGCAGGCGCTCGGCGGACTCGATTCGGAGCTTCCGGTCGATCATCCCGTCCAGGACCTGCCGGGGCAGGTCGAGCGCGCGGGCGAGCTCGGGCGTGAAGCTGCCCTTGTACATCTCGCGGTAGCGCTGGATCTGGTTCTGGTACATGCGGTCGAACTCGGCCGCCGAGATCTGGTCCGACCCCATCCGGGCCACGACCTGGTTCTCCGTGTCCCCGCCCATGTTCGAGCCGGAAAAGAAGACGAACCCGAGAACGAAAACGATGATCACCACAAAGAGCGTCCACTTGAGCTGGTGGAAGCTCGCGCGCATGGTCTTGAGCATGGAAGGGGCTCCTTTTTTCGAACGGGCGACTATAACGGACGGCGGGGTAGCCGGTAGCGGGTAACGGGCCTTCGGCTTCCGACCTGTGCTATAAGAAGACAGGGTAAACCTCGCCAATCACGAAAGTTATGCGGAGACGGAAGCTCGGCCGGACCGTGGGGGCGGACCTCGACTGGTTCATTATCCCGATCCGGAAAATCGCGACCTGGGGCGTGCTGATTGCCGTCGTGGCCGCGGCCAGCATCGTCGGGTACCGCTACTACCTGAAGTCGAATCCCTCCGCCGAGGAGCGGGCTCGAACCGAGATCGCAACCGCGACCGACTTGCTCAACAAGGCGAACCGGGCCGCCGGAACCTCGCGGCCCGGCTCAAACGTCGCCCGGGCGGGAAGCCTTCTCAGGGAAGCGCACGATGCAATGGAAGAGAGGAATTTCGAGGACGCCCGTCGGCTCGCCGTCGAGTCCCAGTCGTACTCGCGGCGCGTCATCGGCGGCTTTGGAGCCGATGAGAACGGAGACGCCTCGTTCATCTTCGTCGAGGGGGACGTGACGCTGCAGCGTGCCGGCCGTTCGACTTTCGAGACGGCGCGGCAGCGACAACCGCTCTTCGACGGCGACTTCGTCAAGACCGGACGGAACGGCTCCGGCGAGATCATGTTCACCGACGGCACGCTCTTTACGATCCGACCGGGTTCGCTCTTCGAAGTTCGCCGACCCACCGCCGCCGAGGGCAGCGGCAGCGAGGTGAAGATGGTTTCCGGCGCCGTCAACGTATACACGTCCGGGTCGCCGTCGACGATCGCGACCGACGATGCGACCGCGGCGGTCGAGCGTGACTCGCGCGTCTCCGTCGACGTCGCCCAGGGCGAGAGGACCGAAGTGACGACGTACCGCGGAAGGGCGACCGTGTCGACCGGCCTGAACACGGTCGTTCTCGAAGGGCGCCAGAGGGTAGTTGCCTCGGCGCGCACGGGCGCACTCTCCCCTCGGATCCGGCTGCCGGAGTCGCCGATGCCGCTCCTGCCGGCGGACAACCGGGCTTTCCACTTCGGGAGCGACGACGAAGTGGAGCTCCAGTGGTCGCGCGTTCCGGAGGCGGCCCGCTACCGCATTCAGATCTCGCGCTCCCGGCTTTTCGTTCCCGACGCGAACGAGGTGGACCTCGACGACCGGACCGGGCATTCGGCGCGGATCAAGGTGTCCCGGGAGGGGTCCTATTTCTGGAGGCTCGCCGCCATCACCCGGGGCGGGGTCTCCTCCGACTGGAGCGGCGTGCGCCGGTTCCGGATGCTCACGGAGCCCGTCCGGACCGGAACCGGGGACACGACGCCCCCCGAGCTTTCCGTCGTACCCCCGCAGCAGATGGGCAACCTCTTCCTGATCTTCGGAAAGACCGAGAGGGGTGCAGTCGTCACCGTCAACACCGAGCCGGCCGACGTCGGCAACGACGGGACGTTCAAGAAGACGGTCACGATAGAGCGCGACGGGTACGCTCTTCTCGTGATCAAGTCGGTCGACGCAGCCGGCAACGAGACCATTCGCCGGATGCGGGTGTTCGTGGAAACGCTGTGACGCGGCCGGCTTCCGGCTTACGATTGGATTCCAACTTCTAACTGGCTCGTCCCGGGAGGTCGCTTGGCTTGGAGATGCGACTTTTCGCTCTTCTCGAACGACCTCGCCATCGATCTCGGTACGGCCAACACGCTCGTGTTCGCGCGGGGCAAGGGCATCATCGTCCGCGAGCCGTCGATCGTGGCGGTCAACACCCACACGAACCGGGTCGAGGCGGTCGGGAGCGAGGCCAAGGAAATGCTCGGGCGCACGCCCGGGAACATCGTCGCCATCCGGCCGATGAAGGACGGCGTCATCGCGGACTTCGAGGTCACCGAGAAGATGCTCGACCACTTCATCAAGAAAGCCCACGGGCGGTCGCTCTTCGTCCGTCCGCGCATCGTCATCTCGGTCCCCTCAGGCATCACCCAGGTCGAGAAGCGAGCGGTGCAGGACTCGGCGCTCCGCGCGGGGGCGTCGGAGGTCTTCATCATCGAGCAGGCGATGGCCGCCGCGATTGGCGCCGGGCTTCCGATCACCGAGCCGGCGGGAAACATGATCGTGGATATCGGCGGCGGCACGACCGACGTCGCCGTGATCTCGCTTGCCGGAATCGTCTACAGCCGTTCCGTCCGGATCGCGTCGAACGAGATGGACGAAGCGATCATCCAGTACGTCAAGCGCAAGTACAACCTCCTGATCGGAGAACGCACGGCCGAGCAGATCAAGATCGAGATCGGATCCGCGTATCCGCTCGACGAGCCGCTGACGATGGAGGTGAAAGGGCGTGATCTCGTCGAGGGTGTTCCGAAGACGCTCGTCCTGACCGACGAGGAGGTCCGCGAGGCTCTCGCGGAGGTTGTCGCGGCGATCGTCGAGACGGTGCGGGTCGCGCTCGAACGCACGCCGCCCGAGCTTTCGGCGGACATCATGGACGAGGGGATCATCATCACCGGGGGAGGCTCGCTCCTGCGCAACATGGACCGGCGCCTGCGCGAGGAGACCGGCCTGCCGATCTCGTACGCCGAGGATCCCCTCGCATCGGTCGCGCTCGGCACCGGAGCGATGCTCACCGACATGAACCTTTTGAGGAAGATCTCGATTACGTAGCCGTCCCATGAGGTTCCCGAGCGCCCGCGCCGAAGTCACTAGCCGTCCCCGCCGCGGGGGCGTTCTGCTCGCCTCCGTCCTCGTCCTCTGCGTGCTCGCCCTCTCCGCGCAGGCCCCCGCGCGCGGCAGTCGCGGTTCGGTCCTTCAGTCCTGGATCCTGACCGCCGCCGCCCCGGTCGCCCGCGCGGTCGCCGGGTTCTCGCGCACGGTTTCGGGGGGCTCGTCGTCGGTCGCCGACACGTTCCACGCCCGCGCGGAGAACGTGCGGCTTCGAAGCGACCTCGGTAAGCGCGAGACGGAGCTCTTCCGGCTTCGCGCGGAAGTGCAGCAGATGCGAAGCGAGATCGGGATGCGCGCCTCCGCTCCGTTTCTTCCGGTCGTTGTGGGGAGCGCGCCGGTCCTGCTTCTCGAGCGCCGCGCGGGCATCCAGAGCGCGCTCATCGGCATCGGCTCCGCGGCCGGGGTCGGCGCCGGCTCGCCCCTGGCGGTACCCGAAGGTCTCGTCGGCCGCGTCGTGACCGCCGGCCGCACCCTCTCGCGGGCGCAGCTCCTCCTCGATGCGTCGGCTGCCGCGGGCGCGCGGCTCGTCCGGACCGGTGAGCTCGGAATCGTCCGCGGAGACGGCCGCGGTTTGCTTCTCCTGAATCACATTGCGACGACGTCGCGGGTGCAGCCGGGGGACCTCGTCGAATCCGCTGGCGTCGATGGAATCTATCCGCGCGGCATCCCGATCGGCCGCGTTCAGTCGGTGTCCCGGGGAGGCAACCTCTTTCTCGACATTCGCGTCGCTCCGACGGCGTCTTTCTCGCGCCTGACCGACGTGCTGGTACTCGCGCCTTTCCCCGCACGCGAACCGGCGGAAGGGGCGAGTGCTCGCCGGTGAGCTTCGGGCGGATCGCCCTGCTCCTGGCCGGGGCGACGGCTCTCGAGTTCTTCTTCGGGGGATCCCCCTACCGCGGCGCCTGGCCGGTGGACTGGTTGCTGGTCGCGACCGCGATCGTTGCGCGCTCCGGGGGATTCGGCCGCACCGTGCTCACGGGGACGGTCGGCGGGCTTCTCGAAGACGCACTGACGGAGACGCTGCTCGGATTGAACGCTTTCGCGAAGGCCACGATCGGGTACCTGCTCGCCTTCGTATCGGTGAGCGTGGTCTTCGGCGGCGCCCTTGCCGTTGGGGGGGTGATCGCGCTGTGCTCGCTCGCGAACGACGCGATCGTCGCAGTCCTCCGCTCGCTCCTCCTCGGCTCTCCCGTCGTGCTCGGCACTCCCGAGGCGCTCTGGGGGGCCGTCGCGACGGGGACCACCGCCGGCGCGCTCGAGGCGGCGTGGAGCTTCCCGTGGCGCGAGTGGCGCGAGCGCCGGCGGCTGCGGAGACTGCGATGAACGGCGGGGCTGCATGCTGAAAGTTCGCGAGAACCGGCGCGAGCTCTCCGCGCGCATCGAGATTGCCCGAATCGCGGTCGGCGCGGTCTTCGCGCTGCTCGCGATTGCCTACTGGTACGTACAGATCGTCCGCGGCGATCACTACTTCGGCCTCTCGGAGAACAACCGGATCCGCTCGGTCAAGCTGACCGCGCC
>JBKJVY010000198.1:0-3734 GCA_046717185.1 Thermoanaerobaculia bacterium | reverse complement strand
GGGTCGTAGGTCGGAGGCTCACGTCGTCGGCTGAGCCGTCCCGGTCGCGCGCCCGATCAGCCGTAGAAGATTTCCGCCACCTCGAGCAGGTCCGGATCCACCGTCTTCAGGCTGCCGACCGCTTCCGTCAGCGGAACGCGGATGATCTTTCCGTCGCGAATGGCGACCATCTGGCCGAACGCGCCGTCGTGAACGGCGTCGATCGCAGCGATCCCGAACCGCGTTGCGAGGACACGGTCGAACGCCGTCGGCGTGCCGCCTCGCTGCACATACCCCAGCACCGTCACCCGCGTGTCGAACCCGGTCCGTTGCCGGATCTTGCCCGCGAGCACCTCGCCGATGCCGCCGAGCCGGACGTGCCCGAACTCGTCCACCTCGCCGGACTGCAGAACCATCGAGCCTTCCTTCGGCTGCGCGCCCTCCGCGACGACCACGATCGACGCGTAGCGGCCCTTCTTGTGCCTCTGAATCAGGCTCTCGCAGACCTCGTCGACGTCGAACGCGCGCTCCGGCACGAGGATGAAGGCGGCGCCTCCCGCGATTCCGGCGTGGGTCGCGATCCATCCGGCGTGCCGGCCCATCACCTCGCAGACCAGGACGCGGTCGTGCGATTCGGCGGTGGTGTGGAGCCGGTCGATCGCGTCGACGACGATCTGAACGGCGGTGTCGAACCCGAAGGTCACCTCGGTGCCGGAAAGATCGTTGTCGATGGTCTTCGGTACGCCGACCACGGGCACGCCGCGACCGAACAGTTTCAGCGCCACCCCGAGCGTGTCCTCGCCGCCGATCGCGATCAGCGCTTCGACGCGGAGCCCGGCGATCGTCGCCTCCACCCTCTCGGGACCGCCCTCCACCTTGAAGGGGTTCGTCCGGGACGTGCCGAGGATCGTGCCGCCGCGCGGCAGGAGCCCCCGCGTTCCCTCCGACGTCAACGGGACGACGGTTCCCTCGATCACGCCGCGCCATCCGTCGGCGAAGCCGGTGAACTCGTCGCCGTAGGCCTTTTCGCCCTTGCGCACGATTGCCCGAATCACGGCGTTCAAGCCCGGCGCGTCTCCTCCTCCGGTGAGAACCCCCACACGCATGACGTGTTTCCTCCGTCGCGGTTTGCGAACGGCCTGACTCTAGACCGGAAGGGGCGTCCCACGCAGGGCGGTCCTGCGCGGGCTCTCAGTTTTCGGAGAAGAGATCGCCCTGCGCGGAGGGACGCCGAAACGTCGAGACCTCGCGCGCGTCCCCTTCCTCGTCGTGGCCGGAGTTGAAGCCGAGCCGGCGGCACTCGACGTCGAAGAGCGCCTGGATCGCCTTCCAGCGTGGACCCTGGCCGGACATACGGTCGTGAAAGCGGGCCTCGTTTCGCTTGCCGCCGCGCATTTCCTCAATCGCGTTCCAGATCTTGCGGACGCGGTCGGGGAACGCCTCCGCCAACCGCTCCTCGAACACGGGGAGCGTCTGGCCGGAGAGACGGAGAGGGATCATGAAAGCTCGTTTCACGCCGGCGTTGCGCGCCCGCCCGAGAAGCTCGGCGATGTGACCGTCGTTGAGCCCTGGAATGACCGGTGCGATCGCAATTCCCGTTTCGATTCCAGCCTCAGAGAGCGCTCTCAGCGCCTCGAATCGCTGGGAAGAGAGGCTCGCGCCCGGCTCGATCGCTCGCGCGACCTTATCGTCTGCGAACGGAATACTGAGCGCGACCGAGACTCTCGTGTCCCGTGAGATCTCGGCAAGCAGATCGAGGTCGCGGCGGATCAAGGCGTGCTTCGTGATGATGCCGATGGGATTGCGGAATTCCCGGCAGACCTCGAGAGCGCTTCGCGTAAGGCGGTAGATCGCCTCGACGGGCTGATAGCAGTCGGTGTTGCCGGAAAACGCGATCGTGTCGCCCTTCCAGGAAGGACGGAGGAACTCTTCGCGAAGCCGCTCGGCGATGTTCGTCTTGACGACGATCTTGCGGTCGAAGTCGGTACCCGCCCCGAAGCCGAGGTACTGATGGCTCGATCGGGCGTAGCAGTAGGCGCACGCCGAAAAACATCCCCGGTACGGGTTCAGGCTCCAGCGGAATCCGACGTCGGGGCTGTCGTTCTCGGCGCGCGCGCGCTTCGCCTCCTCCTCGTAGATTTCGACCTCCGCGGGAGGGGGCTCGCCGAGCCACTCGACCTCGGTCGCTGCCCAGGGGTTCGGCGGGTTGGAAACGCGGCGGATCACGGCACCGAGCGTAGCAGTTGCGCCCGTTTTACGCCATAGTGTAAAGACCAGTCTCGCAAGAGGTTGAGCTCGCTCGCCACGGACAGCCCGGTTGCTCCCATCGAAAGTTCGAGATAGGGTCCGCGCTCACCTTCACGCTCGCGTCGATCGGACGCGCGGGCTTCCAAAACCTAAGGAGTTGTCCATGACCCGTCGTACTTCTGCCCGCATCGCCACCGCAGCGGTTTTCCTGCTCGCGGCGTCTCTCACCGGCGCCGTCGTCACGCCGCCCTGGGACCCGTTCTTCGCCGCGCAGGCAACCATTGCCGACTTCGGTGCGACGACGCGCCCCCTCGGCCTCGCCGTCGGCGACTTCGACGCGGACGGGAAAGTCGACCTCTTCTCGGGCAAGGTGGATGGCCGGTTCTCGTTCATGAAAGGAAACGGCGACGGGACTTTCCAGGCGCCATCGTTGTTCCCGTGGAAGCAAACCAGCTTCAACGCATTCCCGCTCGCGGCCGGCGACGTCAACGGCGACGGAAAGCTCGACGTCGTCTGGGGTGCGAACTTGCCGAGCACGGAGACTTTGACCGGAATCGTCAAGGTCAACGACGGCGACGTCCGCGTTTTCTACGGTAACGGCAACGGGACCTTTCAAGTCAACGCCTACCTCGTCTCGGGCGCCCAACACAACGCGGGCGAGCTGATTGCGGACATCGGAACCGATGCCGGCAGCGTGGCCGTCGGGGATATCGACGGCGACCTTGACGCGGACGTAATTGCCGGGGCGGTGGATGGAACAAACTCCGTCGTGAAAATCCTCACGAACCCGGGAATCGGGGCATTCACCGTTCAAACCCTGATCAGCCAGCCCACGGCGTGCACGACGCCGTGCTCGCCGGTTTACTTCCCCGCCACCTCGACCCAGAACAGCCCGTGGGGCCTCGCGCTCGGCGACGTCGACGGGGATTCCGATCTCGACCTGTTCGTCGGCGACCGGGCTCTCTACGTGTACCTCTTTGTAAACGGCGGCGGTGGGCTCTTGACGATGCAGACCGGCAACGGCGGCGTTCCAGCCTCACGCTCGAACGCCTATCTAGCCCACGACGTCTTCCGCGCGGCGGTCGGATTCACGGCCTCGCTCGACGCGGGCGACGTCAACGGCGACGGCAAGGCGGATCTCGTCCTCGGCCTGCATTCCGGCGCCCAGACGCCGACGACGACGCCGGCGCCGGCGAACGACGGGACCCTACTCCTCGACGTGAGCACGGCGTCCGGGCACAAAGGTTTTGGCGCGATCGCGGACGTCGGAATGATGGCGCGCGGTGTGAACCTCGCGGACGTGAACGGCGACACCTTCCTCGACGTCCTCGTCGGCGAGTACGACGGCAAGGTCAAGCTGCTCCGCCAGCTCGCTCCGATGGACAGCGACGGCGACGGGGTCTCGGACTATGCGGACAATGCCCCGTTCGAGCCGAACGCCGCCCGTATCGATATGAACACCGACGGCTCGGTGAACCAGCGTGATCAGCTCGACAACGACTTCGACA
>JBKJVY010000197.1:0-5031 GCA_046717185.1 Thermoanaerobaculia bacterium | reverse complement strand
GCCGCCGGCGTGACCCTCCTCGTCTCGATCGAGGAGCGCCCCACGATCTCGAACGTCGACTTCACCGGGAACAAGAAAGTATCGACGTCGCAGATCCGGGACCGGCTGAAAGAGCAGAAGGTCGAGGTCAAGCAGGGTGCGCCGCTCTCGCTTCGGGACATGGCGAAGGCGCGATCCGCGATCGGCGACCTTTACATCGAGCAGGGCTTCCGGAGCGCGACCGTGGACTTCCACGTCGAGGACATCTCGAAGACGGAAAAGAAGGTCGTCTTCGTGATCGACGAAGGGGAGAAGGTCAAGATCGCCTCGATCGAGTTCGACGGCAACACGGTCGTGTCCGACCGGCGCCTTCGGATGGCGATGAAGAAGACGAAGACCAACGCGTGGTTCCGTCCCTTCTCCGACAAGACGACGTTCAGCCAGGCGAACTACGACGAAGACGTGGAGAACATAAAGGCGCTCTACCAGTCGAAGGGCTACAAGGACGTCGTGCTGAAAGACCCCAAGGTCGACATCTTCGTCGTGAACCCGAACGCGAAGCCGAACAAGATCAAGCGGCGGGCGCGCATCACCATCCCGCTGGTGGAAGGGGATCAGTTCTATACGGGTGACATACGCGTCGTTCGCGTGAATCAATCGGGCCAGCCCGCCGATCCACCCGAACCGACGGTTCTGCCGGCGAGCGAGATCCTGAAGGAATTCTTCGAGCTCAAACCCGGCACCGTGTTGAACCGGGACCGGATCGTCGACGCGCTTCAGCGAGTCGAGGCGAGGTACAAGACGCGCGGCTACATCTACTGGTTCGCCGACCCGACCTATCACGAGGCGGCCGACCACCGGGTGGACATCGAGGTGAAGCTGTACGAGGGCGACAAGTTCTACCTCGGCCGACTCGAAGTGCAGGGAAATACGACGACCCGCGACAAGGTCATCCGGCGCGAGTTCGCCCTCGATGAGGGCCAGATCATGAACATGGAGGCGGTCAAGAAAAGCCTTCAGAAGCTGCAGCAGCTCGGCTACTTCAAGATTGCCGAGGAGCCCGAGTTCACCGTCCGGCCGGCCGAGAAAAAGGTCGACATGGTCATCAAGGGGACGGAGGCGAGCAAGAACGAAATCCAGTTCGGGGCGGGGTACTCTGCCCTCGACGGCTTCTTCGGGCAGTTCTCGTTCCAGACCCGCAACTTCCTCGGCCGGGGCGAGGTGATCGGCGCGGCCGCGCAGATCGGGCGCATCTCGAACTACTACGACCTGTCCTACACGGTCCCGTGGTTCATGGACCGCAACCAGACGGTCGGGGTCTCGCTTTTCAGCCGCAACGTCGAGTACTTGAACATCGACGAGCGGCGGCAAGGGGGCACGGCTTTCTACGGAAAAGGGATCGGCCTCTTCGATAGCTGGTCGGTCCTCTACTCGTACGAAGATGTGAAGGCCAACTTTCCGGTTCTCGGCGCGCAGGTGCCACCGGGCCAGCCGGCTCCCCCCGCCAAGCTGACGGAGGTGACGGGAACAACGTCTTCGCTCACCCCCGGTTATCGATTCGACAGTCGCAACGACCCGTTCGATCCGAACCGCGGATACCGCTTGTACCTGACGACCCAGTTCGCCGGCAGCGTGCTCGGCGGTAACCAGGACTTCGTGAAGCCGCTCTTCGGGGGGTCGACCTACGTCCCTCTGCGCTTCCCACGGCGCGCGTACCTCGGGCTGAACCTCGAAGTCGGATACGTGGCCCCCTTCTCCGGGGGGGACATCCCGATCTTCGAGCGGTTTCAGATCGGAGGGGAGTCGAGCCTCCGAGGTTTCCGGACGGGTTCGGTGCTCCCGCTCGGAGACAACGACCAGGTTTTCACGGACGACACGGGGCGGATCCTCGGAGGCGACAAGTACTTCGTTCTTAACGCCGAGTACGTCTTCGCGAACATCGGCCCGGCGAAGCTCCTCGTCTTCGGCGACGCCGGTAACGCGTACCACGAGAGCCAGTCGTTCAACTTCTCGAGCATCCGGACGGCGGTCGGGGCGGAGCTCCGGATCTTCCTGCCGATCTTTCAGGCACCGCTGCGCTTTATCTACTCGTTCAACCTCGACCCCAAGGAACCCATCGACCAGTTCGGCTTTCCGATCTCGCGCCTGAAGGAGCGCCGGTCGGGGTTCGACTTTTCGATCGGGAGGACTTTCTGACCCACACGCCTGTCGAGGGCAGCCGGGCGCTCCAGCGGGAGCGGAAATGCCGGGGTCCGGCGGGCTGTTGTGCTTGCCCGGATCTTGCTAGTATTCCCCGTTCCTCGAGAAATTGCAGAAGGAGTCTTCGAATGAAACGTCTAGTCCTGTCCGTCCTGGCGGCTTCGCTCGCCGCCGTCGCGAGCGCGCAGTCCGCTCCCGGCGCCGCTCCGACGGTTCGAGTTGCGGTCATCGACGTCGAGCGCCTCGTGCGGGATTCCGCCCTTGGAAAAGAAGCTTTCGGCCGGGTCAAGAAGGTGAACGACGAGAAGAAGGCCGAGGCCGACCGGCTGCAGAAGGAGCTGCGTGATCTCGAACAGAAGCTCGCCGCCCAGGGCCAGTCGCTGACCGACGACAAGCGGGAGCAGCTCCAGAAGCAGTACCAGGAGAAGGCGATCGACTTCAAGAGCTTCCAGGAGAAAGCGACCCGCGACCTCGACCAGGCTCAGAAGAAGGAACTCGCCGACCTCGAGCGCCGCGTGTTCCCGATCATCAGTCAGCTCGGCAAGGAGCGCGGCTTCACGCTGATCTTCAACAAGTTCCAGTCCGGCCTCGTGTACGCCGACGACGCCTCCGACATCACCGAGGACGTGTTGAAGCGCTTCAACACGCAGGTCGCGGTTCCGGCCGCAGCGGCGAAGAACCCCGCGCCGGCGGCAGCCGTGCCCGCGGTCGCGCCGACGAAGAAGCCCTAAGACGGAAAACGGAAAACGGAAAACGGGAATGAAGAGCCCCACTCGGGGCTCTTCGCTTTAGTACTATCCGCTCCCGCGTGTCGTCCCGAAGCAAGACACCCCGCAGGCCATCCACCCGGGCTCGGAGAGGAACCGCGCCGACGTTCACGCTCGCGGACGTCGCCGCCGCAGTCGGCGGTCGCGTTTCCGGCGACCCGAAACTGCGCCTCGCCGGCGTGCGCTCGCTCGAGGACGCCGGTCCGGGCGACCTTTCGTGGGTCTCGAACGAGCGCCGGTCCGCAGGGGCGCGGACGAGCCGGGCGGGGGCTCTCCTCGCGCCCTCCGTCGAGTCCGCGGCCGGAAAGCCGGCCGTGATCGTGGACTCTCCGGCGCTCTCGCTCGCCCGCTGGCTCGAGAAGTGCTTCCCGGCCGCGCGCCCCCGTCCCGGGATCGCCGCCGGGGCCCGTGTTCACCGGACGGCCCGGATCGGAAGGGGCGCGTCGGTCGCGCCCGGCGCCACGGTGGCGGCGGGAGCCCGCGTCGGACCGCGGACCCATCTCTCCGAGGGCGCTTACGTGGGGAAAGGGGCCGAGATCGGTGAGGACTGCTTCCTCCACGTGAACGTCGTCGTCGCCGAGCGGTGCGTCATCGGCTCGCGTTGCGTCCTCCATCCGGGAGTGGTCATCGGGTCCGACGGGTTTGGTTACGTTTGGGACGGAGCGGCGCATCGGAAGATTCCCCAGATCGGAATCGTTCGAATCGGGGACGACGTCGAGGTGGGCGCGAACTCGGCGATCGACCGGGCCACGCTCGGCGAGACGCGCATCGGGCGCGGAACGAAGATCGACAACCTCGTTCAGATCGGACACAACGTCGTCGTCGGCGAGGACGCGGTGCTCTGCGGCCAGGCCGGCATCGCCGGCTCCGCGCGGCTGGAAGACCGCGTCACGCTCGCGGGTCAGGTCGGCGTCAACGACCACGTCACGGTGGGCCGCGGCGCGATCGCGACCGGACAGGCTGGGGTCACCGGGTCGGTACCGGCGGGAGCGGTCGTCTCCGGCATGCCGGCCGCCCCCCATCGTGAATTCCTGAAGCGTTCGGCGCTCACCGCGCGGCTGCCGGAGCTCGCGCGGCGACTCGAACAACTCGAAAAGCGACTCGCCGAGATCGAGAAAGGAGGCTCCTCCTGGAAATCGGAATCACCGAGATTCTGAAGATCCTCCCGCACCGCTATCCGTTCCTGCTGGTCGATCGGATTCTCGAGATCGAGCCGGGCAAGCGGGTCGTGGGCATCAAGAACGTCACTTTCAACGAGGAGTTCTTCCAGGGGCACTTCCCCGGAAACCCGGTGATGCCCGGGGTCCTCGTCGTCGAAGCCATGGCGCAGGTCGGCGGCGTCGGTCTCCTCGCGAGCCTTCCGCCGAACGACCGGAGGCTGATCTACCTGACCGGCATCGATCGGTGCAAGTTCCGCCGGCCGGTGGTGCCCGGCGACCAGCTCATCATCGAGGTCGAGATGGTCTCGATCAAGAGCCGCATCTCGAAGTGTCGGGCGACCGCGAGGGTCGCGGGGGCCCTCTGCGCCGAGGCGGAGCTTCTCTCGAGCCTGGTCGAGCGCCCGTGAGCGTCGACGTCCACGCGTCAGCTGTCGTCGCGCCGGGGGCGCGCCTCAGTCCGGGAGTTACGATCGGGCCGTACGCCGTCGTGGGGGAGGGGGTCGATCTCGGCCGTGGCACGTCGGTCGGCTCCCACGCGCAGCTCGAGGGGCCGGCCGTGTTCGGCGAAGAGAACCGGATCTTCGCGCACGCGGTCCTGGGCCTCGAGCCGCAAGACCTCAAGTTTCGCGGGGAGCCGACGAGGCTCATCGTCGGCGCGCGCAACACCTTCCGCGAGTTCACGACCGTTCACCGGGGGACCCCGTCGGGGGCGGGAGAGACGGTCGTCGGCGACGACAACTACTTCATGGCTTACTCCCACGTCGCGCACGACTGCCGGGTCGGTTCGGCGACCGTCTTCGCGAATTGCGCCTCGCTCGCCGGACACGTCGAGATCGGAGACCACGCGGTCCTCTCCGCTTTCGCCGCGGTGCACCAGTTCGCGCGAATCGGCCGCAGCGCCTTCGTCGGCGGCTACACGCAGTGCC
>JBKJVY010000196.1:0-2772 GCA_046717185.1 Thermoanaerobaculia bacterium | reverse complement strand
CGGGACGCACGTCATCGTCCTGCCGGGAGTGCCATCGGAGATGCGCGAGATCTTCGACCGCAGCATCGCCCCGGAACTCCCCGGCGCCGCCGGCGAGGAGACGCGGCGCCGCGTGCTCCGGATCGCGGGGATGGCGGAGTCGGCCGTCGAGGAGATCGTCGCGCCGATTTACCGCAAATGGAGCGACGACCCGGTCACGATCCTCGCCTCGCCCGGCGAGGTCGAGCTGCACCTCTGCGCGCGCGGCCGCCCGGCCGACGCAGAGACTCGCCTCGCCGCGATGGAGAGCGACTTCCGCGAAGCGCTCGGCCGGCGAATTCACAGCTCCGACGGGGAGAGCCTCGCCGCCGGCGTCGGACGGCTTCTGAAAGAGCGGGGGAAAACGCTCGCGCTTGCCGAGTCGTGCACGGGCGGGCTCGTCTCGTCGCTTCTGACGGAAGTCCCCGGCGCGAGCGCCTGGTACCTCGGCACCGTCGTCTCCTACGCCGACTCCGCGAAAGTCGAGCTACTGGGCGTGCCCGGAGAGGTCCTCGAGCGGGAGGGAGCGGTATCGGAGGCGACGGCGCTCGAGATGGCGCGCGGCGCGCTCCGCGGGTTCGAAGCCGGCCTCGCCGCCTCGATCACGGGGATCGCGGGTCCGGACGGCGGCACGGCGGAGAAGCCCGTCGGCACGGTATTCTTCGCGATCGCCGATCGTGACGGGAGAACGCAGGTGAAGAAGCGCTTTTACGGGGGGGACCGGTCGGTCATTCGCCGGGCCTCCGCGATGTTCTCGCTCGAGATGGTTCGGCGTTTTCTCCTGGAAGCGGCGTGAGGGCGCTTTCTACCGGACGCGGCGTGAGGGCGTTCCTCGCGGTCCCCTCCGACCCGATGTGGGTCGAGAGCGCGCGCCGGCTCGTCGAACAACTCCGCGAGACTCTGCCGCGTGCCTCCTGGACGCGCCCCGAGTCGTGGCACCTGACCCTCCACTTCCTGGGCGAGGTCTCCGAGAGCGCCGTTGCGCACCTGGCCGGGGAGATCGAGCCGGTGGCGATGGAAACGGTGCCGGGTGACCTCATCGCCCGCCCGGCGACGGTCTTTCCCGACCGTGGACGGCCCCGGGTGCTCGGCGTCGGCTTCGAAGCCTCGCCCGGCGTCGAATCCGTCTCGAACCTGGCCGCGCGCGCCGCAGAAACCGCAACCCGTCTCGGACTCCGCGCGGAGGAACGGGCATTTCATCCGCACGTCACCTTCGCGCGGCTCCGCGAGCCCTGGCCGCGCCCGGCAGTGGACGAATACGTCCGTGCGGTCGAGGCGTGGCCTTTCCCCACGTGGAACGCGCGGTCCTGCGTCCTCTTCGAAAGCCGGCTCGAGCCGGCGGGCGCGGTGCACACGCCGCTCCGGGAGTGGACCTTCCACGGAGGGCCCCGGGGGGTGCGTGCGTGAGTGTGCCCCCCGCCGTCCTCGTCCTCGCCGCCTACCTCCTCGGGTCGATCTCGTTCGCCGTCCTCGTTGTCCGGCAGAAGACCGGCCAGGACATCCGCGCCGAGGGATCCGGCAACGCGGGCGCGACGAACGTGCTGCGCGCTCACGGAAAGAAGCTGGCGATCCTCGTCGCCGTCCTCGACGTCGCCAAAGGCGCCGCCGCCGTCTTGCTCGTGCGCCTGGTGACCGCCGATCCCCGGTGGGTCGCGGCGGCAGGCTTTGCAGCCGTCCTCGGCCACGTGTTTCCCGTCTTCTACGCTTTCCGCGGGGGCAAGGGCGTCGCGACCGCCGTCGGCGCGTTCGCGATCCTTTCGCCCCTGGCCCTACTCGTGTCCCTGGGGGTCTTCGTCGCGATCGCCGCCGCGACGCGCTACGTCTCGCTCGCGTCGGTCGTGTCGATGGCTCTCCTTCCGGCGGTAGCGGGTGGTCTGTTTCGGGCACCCGTTTCGGTGGTGACCGCCGCGGCCGCGACGGCGCTCGTCGTCATCGCCAAGCACCTTCCGAACCTGAAACGGCTCGCCCAGGGAACCGAGCGCAAGCTCGGCAAGCCGTGAACGTCACCGTCCTCGGAGCCGGCTCGTGGGGCACGGCGCTCGCGATTCACCTCGCGCGCAGCGGGCACGGAGTCATCCTCTGGGGGCGAGACCCCGACGTGACGCGCCGCATCGAGGCCGACCGGCTTCATCCCCGCCGACTCGCGACGATCCCGATCCCGGAGGGGGTCCGAACGACCTCCGATCTGGCGGAGGCTCGCGCGTACGCCGAGACCGTCCTCCTCGCGGTGCCCTGCGCGGCGATGCGCGCGGTGCTCGAGGCCTTCGGCGGAGCGGACGGTCGCGCGCACCGCTTCGTCTCGACGGCCAAAGGCATCGAGCCGGATACCTTGAAGCGGATGACGGAGATCGTGCATGAGCACTACCCCGACGCCTCGGTGGCGGCGCTCTCCGGACCGACGTTCGCCGAGGGCGTCGCGCGGGGCGACCCTTCGGCCGCCGTGATCGCGGACCGCGGCGAGAGTTTCGCGCGCGATGTCCAGCGGGAGTTCTCGAACGGAGAGCTCCGGATCTACAGCTCGTCGGACGTCGTCGGCGTCGAGCTCTGTGGCGCGTTGAAGAACGTCATCGCGATTGCGGCGGGAATCGTGTCCGGCCTCGGCTTCGGCCACAACACGCTCGCCGCCCTCGTGACGCGCGGCCTTGCCGAGATCGGCCGCATCGTGCGCGCGTGCGGGGGAGAGATGCGGACGGTCTACGGGCTCGCCGGGATGGGCGACCTGATGCTGACCGCGACGGGACGGCAGTCCCGCAA
>JBKJVY010000195.1:0-5901 GCA_046717185.1 Thermoanaerobaculia bacterium | reverse complement strand
TGTCGGCCACAACCGCCGAATCGGTCATGAGGACCTCCATTCGAGGAAAACGCTGATAGTAGTCCGCCGCTTGAACCCGCCGCAAGGCACTGGGAACTCGCGCCTTCGGCGCACGGGCCGCTCAGCGCGCGGGAGGCGGGCAGAAACCGCGCCGGCCGTGTGTTACGCTCTTTTAGTTCTCGTTCCGCTCGCTTTTGCCAGACCAGTTCTGACGAATTCCGAACGACAGGCAAACGGGAAGGCGCGGCGCGCGCGGCGGCGCTCGCGTCCGGGCAACGCCGGCAGCTGCTGGGCCCGACCGGCAGGAGGAATTCGACATGAAACTGTACGTTGGCAACCTGTCTTACTCGACGACCGAAGACGACCTTCGCCAGCTCTTCGGCGGCTACGGCGCCCCCGATTCCGTCGCGGTCATCTCCGACCGCGCGACCGGCCGGTCCAAGGGCTTCGGGTTCGTCGAGTTTTCCAACGACGAGGAGGCGAAGGCGGCCATGTCCGCGCTGAACGGCCGCGAGATCGACGGCCGCGCGCTGACGGTGTCCGAGGCGCGTCCCCGGAGCGAACCGAGCGGCAACCGGGACGGCGGCGGCGGCGGACGGGGCGGACGGTACTAGCACATTCGGGGGACGGGATAGCCCGCTTCCCGTGAGTCTTTTTCCCGAGTCACGACGGAGGTCGAGATGTTGACGTGGACGGTTCGGATCCAGCCTTCCGACGAACGCGCTTTCGGGTACAAGGCGACGTTCTCGCGCGAGGCCGCGGTTGGCGTCCGGACGGACCGCCCGGCCCTCGTCCCCCGGTACCTCTACGGGCAGGGTGACCTGGCGGTCTTTCTCGAAGACCTCGGCGCCCCGGCACCGAGAATCGGCAGTCTGCTCGACGAACTCGACGGCGGTCCGAGCGCCGAGATCAGCGTCGACATTGAAGACGAAGCGTTGAACACCCTTCGGAACGAAAGGTCGCGATCGCTGTGAGTGAAGCCGTCATCGAAGTCCCGGTGGCTCGAAAGAAGGACTGGACCAACATCCTTTTCCTGTCTCTGACGCCGGTCATCGGAGTCGTGGGGACCCTGGCGTACGCCCTGAAGTTCGGGGTCGTCTGGTGGGAGCCGGTTCTCTTCCTCGTTTCCTACCTCGTCGTGGGGCTATCCGTCACCGCGGGCTATCACCGTCTCTACGCGCACAAGGGATACGAAGCGCACCCGCTCGTTCACGCCTTCTTCCTCTTCTTCGGCGCGATGGCGCTTCAGAACTCGGTTTTGAAGTGGGCGTCCGACCACCGCATTCACCACAAGTACGTCGACCGCGACTGGGATCCCTACTCAATCAAGCGGGGAGGCTTGTCGGCCCACATCTTCTGGCTCTTCTACAAGGACGCGCCCGACCGCACCTTCGACAACGCGCCGGACCTCCAGAACAACCGGCTCGTGATGCTGCAGTACCGCTTCGCGGCCTGGATCGGCATCCTCTTCGGCCTCGGAATCCCGACCCTGATCGGCGCCGCCTTCGGGCGCCCGCTCGGCGGACTCCTGTGGGGCGGATTCCTGCGGATCGTCGTCATTCACCACACGACGTTCTTCGTCAACTCGATCGCCCACATGTGGGGATCGCGTCCGTACTCGAACGAGAACTCCGCCCGCGACAACTGGATGCTCGCGTTCGTCACGAACGGCGAGGGCTTCCACAACTTCCATCACAAGTTTCCTTCCGACTACCGCAACGGGATCCGCTGGTTCGACTGGGATCCCACGAAGTGGCTGATCCGCACTCTGAACGCGTTCGGTCTGGCTCGCCAGCTTCGTTCGACTCCTCGTCCCATCATCGAGAAAGCGCGGCTTCGCATGGCGACGCTCGAACTCCAGTCGCGGCTGCCCGGCGTGCCGGCGGAGGTCGGGGAGGCCGTGCGGGCTCGCCTCGATCAGGCTGCGCTCTTCCTCGAGCGTGCTTCGGCGCACTGGACCCGGGCGCAGGAAAAGAAGAGGGCCTGGCAAGAGCGCGGGCGAGAGGCGTCGTCGGCTCTCCTCAGAACCGCCCGCAGAAGCGTTAAGGCCCAACGAGGATGTCTCCTGCGCGCGCGCAGCGAGTGGCGCCAGGCGGTCCGGACCCTCTCGAGCCTCCCCGAACAAGCGTAGTCGCGGCCGGCGCCGTCAGCTGATAGCTGATAGCTGATAGCTGATGGCGGGAAGCTTCCCTTTCGACGACCGGGCCCTCCTCGAGGTTGCCATCGCCGAGGCGAAGCTCGGACTCGCCGAGGGCGGAATCCCGATCGGCGCCGCGCTCTTCGACCGGCGCGGAAGGCTCCTCGGACGCGGCCACAACCGCCGCGTGCAGGAAAGCGACCCCTCCGCGCACGGCGAGACGGACGCCTTCCGGAAGGCGGGTCGCCAGCGTGACTACCGCGACAAGATCATGGTCACGACGCTCGCGCCCTGCTGGTATTGCAGCGGGCTCGTGCGACAGTTCGGGATCGGACGGGTGGTCGTCGGAGAGTCGGTCAACTTCTCGGGAGGATTGGACTGGCTTCGCGACAGCGGCGTCGAGGTCGTCGACCTCGCTTCGGCCGAATGTATCGAGATGCTGGGGCGGTGGATCGCGGAGAACCCCGAGACGTGGAACGAGGACATCGGGGTGTCCCGGGCCGCCACTTTTTAGCGGTTCCCCGACCCGAATTCGTCAGAAACCGGGTCTGCCGGAGCAGCCGTTGAGGCCATCTCCTTAGTTCGCTTCGAGATGCGATCGTGACGTCCGCGGAACACGTCTTGCACTTCTCCTGGCCAGAAACCCAAGGAGACCCCACCATGGCTGACCGTAGAACCTCCGAGTGTCTAATCGTCCCGGCCGAGAGCCTGGAGCGGATCGACCTGCCCCCGATGATGCCGTCCCAGGGCGACGTCACCGAGGAAACACAGCCGATGCGTCTGTCTTTTCTGGCACTTCTTGCCGACAGCAACCCGGTCGTGCAGGCGCGGCTCGAACGCCGGCGGACCCTCGCTCTCGAAGACGATCTGGATGAACTGCAGGACGAAGAAGACGGTCGCCCGACCGATCCGATGTTCGTCGTACACAGGTAGGTCCAGGCCCCGGTTTCAAACCTCTGGCTGCCGGTCGCGAAGCGACCGCCGCAGCCCATGTCCCACGGACCCGATGGTGATGTTGGGCTTCTAGATCCGGGCCGGTTTTCGAAACCCTGCCTGCAGGTCGCCGGGCGACCGTCGCCTCGCCGCGTTGGAAGATGCTCGCCTTGGGATGCTGCCCAAGTGGCCGCTTGCTCCCTCCGGCGGCGTCGAGCCGCCGCTAAGAGGTGGCGGCGGCATTCAGCCGCAGCTTCCGCGCCCGCGAGCGCTGACGCAGCGCGCTCGCCGAGAAGTACTCCGGGCTCGCGTCGGCGTCGATGACCGCGCCCCGGCGAACGGTGATGCGCTCCGGAATGTGCGCGTTCTTCCCGACCGTCGTGATTCCGGGTCCTTCGCCCGCCTTTGGGCGCTGACCGACCCGGACCCTCTTCCCGATCCGGACCAGCTTGTCCAGGATCGCTCGGTCGACGCGGGCGCCCTCTTCGACGACCGAGTCGGTCAGAATGACCGAGTCGCGGACCGACGCGTTCGGGCCGATCCACACCCCCGCGGAGAGGACGCTCCTCTCCACTCGCGCACCGGGCGAGATCACGCAGCCGTCGGTGATCATGCTGTCCTTGACGACGGCCCCCTCCTGGATCGTTACCGGCGGACGCTCCTCGGACTGCGTGTGGACGACCCAGCTCCGGTCGTTCAGGTCGAGCGGCGGCGGATGCTTCAGAAGGTCCATGTGAGTCTGCCAGTACGCTTCGACCGTACCCACGTCGACCCAGTAGTCTTGGAAGGGGTACGCGAAGACCCGCATCCCGCCCGACACCATGCGCGGGAGGACGTCTTTTCCGAAGTCGCGGGACGAGTCGCGCTTCTTCGCGTCTTCTGAAAGCATCTGAGCGAGCGTTTTCAGGCCGAAGACGTAGATTCCCATCGAGGCAAGAGTGCCGGGCGGATCTGCCGGCTTCTCGACGAACTGGGTCACCCTCGAATCGGCGTCGGTGGAGAGAATTCCCATCCGGGACGCCTCTTCGCGCGACACGTGAAGCGTGGCGATCGTCACGTCGGCATTGCGCTCGACGTGAAACGCGATCAGCGCGCCGTAGTTCATCTTGTAGATGTGGTCCCCCGAGAGGACGATGACGAGGTCCGGCGACCCGCGCTCGACGAATGAGAGGTTCTGGTAGATCGCGTCCGCGGTCCCTCGATACCAATCGGTGTCCAGGCGCCCTCGATACGGCTGATAGATGTGAACGCCGCCGGTGAACCCCCGGTCGAGGTCCCACGGCCGGCCGGCGCCGATGTGCTCGATGAGCGAGTGGGGGCGGTACTGCGTCAGGATCATCAGGTCGAAGATCCCGGAGTTGACGCAATTGGAGAGCGTGAAGTCGATGATCCGGTACTTCCCCGCGAACGGAACGGCCGGTTTGGCGCGGCGGTCGGTCAGAACGCCAAGCCGCTGACCCTCCCCGCCCGCGAGGATGACGGCCCGGGTTCTCACCGCTTTCGCTCGATCAGCCGGTCGCGTTGCGGCGGTGCTCCAGCGCTTCGAGGTAGAGGGTTTCGTACTCCGCCGCGGAGCGATCCCACGAAAAGTCCCTCTCCATTCCGCGTCGCTGGACCTCGATCCATGATTCCCGGTGAGCGTACACCCGGCGCGCGCGGTCGAGGGCGTGAGCGAGCGACGCGGGATCGTAGCCGTCGAAGAGCACGCCCGTTCCGCCCGGATCTCCGACGTCGACGATCGTATCGGCGAGCCCGCCCGTCCTTCGGGCGATCGGGACCGCGCCGTATCGCATGGCGAGCATCTGGGTGAGCCCGCACGGCTCGTAGCGCGAGGGGATGAGTATGCCGTCGGCGCCGCCGTAGATTCGGCGCGAGTAGGGGGGATCGAAGCGAAGTCGAACGCTCGCCCTTCCCGGAAATCGGAGCTCCAGTTCGGCGAGCCCTTTTTCGATCGCCGGGTCTCCGCTTCCGAGAGCGACGAAGAGCCCACCCGACTCGAGCCAGCCGGAGAGGACCGGCAGCGCGATGTCGAACCCTTTCTGTGAATCGAGTCGCGACACCATCCCGAGAAGGAAAGCGTCCGGATCCGGGGCGAGTCCCGCCTCTTTCTGGAGCGCCACCCGGTTCGCCGCGCGCCGTTCGAGCGTCGCGGAGTCGAAGCGCTCGCTGAGCGCGGGGTCGGTGGCCGGGTCCCACGCCCGGACGTCGATCCCGTTCAGAACGCCGCGCAGCCGATCACCGCGGGCGCGCAGCGTTCCGTCGAGGCCGTGTCCCCCTTCGGGTGTGCGAATCTCGCGTGCATAGGTCGGGCTGACGGTCGTGAGCACGTCGGCGGTCACGAGACCGAGCCCGAGCATTGAGTCGCGCGCCCACTCAGGCAAGAGTGCGAGCGCGGGGCTTGCCGCGAGGCCGTACTCCGCGAGATAGGGTCCCGCTCCACGGCCCGTGTAGGGCAGGTTGTGAATCGTGTAAAGCGAGGCCGTGTCCCGGAAAAACGGATCGCCTGCCGTCCGGAGCCGGTAGACCGCCGGACCGGTGTGCCAGTCGTTCGCGTGGATTACGTCCGGGCGAAAGCCGAGCGCGCGGCACGCGGCAAGCGTCCCGAGGGAGAAGAACAGGAACTTGCGGGCGTCTTCGGCGAGCGAGGCCGAGTAGATCCCGCGGTCCGTCGGGATCGGCGGCCCGGTAAGGAGCCAGACGGGCACGTCCGATTCGGTCTCCCAGATCCGACCGGGCTGTGATCCGCCGGAGTGAGGGACCTCGAAGGCGCCGGCCGGTCGCGGACGGAACCGCGCCCAGTCGATCGCGCCGTAGCCGGGGATCATCAGCCT
>JBKJVY010000194.1:0-7441 GCA_046717185.1 Thermoanaerobaculia bacterium | reverse complement strand
CCGTTTCTGAATCCAGGAGACCAGGCTGCGCAGAGACTGGCTGAGCGCGGGCGGCACCTGCTTCTCCAGATCTTTCGCCCGCTCGACACCGGCCGGCGTCAGCCGATATCGCTGGCTGACGTCCACTTCGGAGAACCGGATCGACACGAGACCTTTCTTCGAAAGCGCGTGCGCGTCCGAATAGATCGGTTCGGAAAAATCCCCACCGGCGACCGGTCGAAACTCGTAAAAGCCGGCCTGCTCCGGAAGGCGCTCGCGGAACATGAAGAGAGCCTTCTGCAGCTGAACAGGGATCAGACCGTCCGACGCGGCGATGGCCAGCAGCGTCCAGTCCTCGCGCGCGATGACGGCCTTTCGGGGACCACTTGTCAGGAAACCCACCAGTTTTAGCCCTTCCCACGCTCCGTTGTGTCACGTCGGCAACGCCGCGTCAATGGATTCAGAGGGCCGGAACGGGGGGGTCTGGCTTTTTGGGAGGAATCTACGGCGGGAGACCGAGCTCGATCTGATCCTTCGGCAGCCCGATCGCGTTCTCTTTGAGCCCCCGATCCACGCAGACGTAGCAGGCCTTGAAGACGTTCTCGTAGCCCATCTTCATCTCTCGCGCGGTCACGTGGATCTCGCGGGGCGGGTACGGCTCGTCCAGCCGGCGCAGGGTGACGAGGATCCCGTTGCCCACGCGCGTGCGTTCGACGATCGAGAATCGATGCGGCGGCTCGGCGGTGCACTCGAGCGCGGCGACGACCTCAACCGGCATCGGTATCCGTTTCCTTGTTCGCGATGGCACCGAGCGCCTCCGGCACGGTCTCGTAGATCTCGAACAGAGAGTCGAGCTTTGCGGTTCGGAGGAGCGACGCGATTCTCTCGCGGGGGTTCACGAGGACGAGCTCGCGACCCTCCCCTTTCAGGCGGTGAAGCGATCCGATGAGCACTCCCACGACCGTCGAATCCATGTATTCGAGCTTGGTCAGATCGAGCACGAGCGCCCCGGTGTGCTCGTTGGCGGCGCGTTCCAGGCTGCTTTCAAACTCCCGGCAGGTCTCCCCCAGCTTCACGGCTCCTTCTACTCGGAGAACCGTGTTTCCGCCGGCCTCATCGTGCTCGATAAACATATCTAGAGGAACTGCGCTGTCCTCAAGCCCCACCCTGCCGCACGAGAATCGCTCCGCGCGCCACGGATTCCGTGCCGGACTTCACCTCGCCCTCGAACTTGATCACGGCGCCGAATCGAGCCGCGAGGCGGACGACGACCTGCAGACTCTCCCCCGCTTCCGGCACGCGCGACACCTCGAAACCGTCGATGCCCGCGAGAAATCCCTTCCGCCCGGCTTCCGCGTCGCCGTCTTGGAGCAGGAGTGCCGCCTGAGCGAGCGCCTCCGCGAGCAGAAGAGGACTCCCCCACCGCGCTCCCATGGCGCCCCGCGCGTTGGCCGTCAGCCGGGTCGAGACGGTCCCCCCGAAGGACTCGCCGGACGTCCGGTCCAGCACCGTGTCCACGAAGCGGAAGGGGTAGGCGTGCGGGAGACCCGAGTTCTTCGCGGTCACGCGATCTTCTTCTGCTCGATGAAGTCCACCAGCGCGTTCACCGACGAGAAGGCCTTGACGCCGACCTCTTCGTCCTCGACCTTGATCCCGAACTCCTGCTCGAGGCCGAGCACGAGTTCGAGCGCGTCGATCGAGTCGAGCCCGAGTCCCTCTCCGAAGAGCGGCGCGTCGTCCTGGATGCTCGTCGGATCGATGTCGAGCTTCAGGCGCCGCACGATCAGATCCTTCACGCGGGGCGCCAGGGTTTCATTGCCCATCGAGTCTCCTCAAAGTGAAAATTATAGCCTTCCGGCTCCCGGCTCCCGGCTCCCGGCGCCAGGGGCCTGCCCTCCTATGCCATCCCCCCGTCCACCCGCCACACCTGTCCCGTCACGTAGGAAGCGCGCTCCGAGACGAGGAAGCCGACGACCGCGGCGACTTCTTCCGGCGCGGCGAACCGCGCCATCGGGATGCGCCGGAGAAACTCCTCCCGGGCGTCTTCCTTCAGGTGCGCGATGATCTCGGTCGAGACGAGGCCGGGCGCGACCGCGTTGACCGTGATCTGCCGCGTTGCAAGCTCGAGCGCGAGCGCTTTCGTGAACGCGATCAGGCCGCCCTTGGCGGCGGAGTAGTTCGTCTGCCCGACGTGCCCGGAGATCCCGGAGACTGAGACGACGTTGACGATCCGTCCCCATCCCTTGTGCAGCATTCCGCGCACGACCGCCTTCGTGATCCGGAAGGCGCCCTTCAAATCCGTGTCGAGGACGAAGTCCCAGTCCTCCTCCTTCATGAAGGGAAAGAGCGCGTCCTTGATCACGCCGGCGTTGTTGACGAGGACGTCGGCGCCGCCGAACTCGGAGGAGACGCGTTCTCCGAGGGCGCGTACCTCGGGAGCCTTCGTCACGTCGGCGCCGATTGCGACCGCCTCGCCGCCGGCCGCACGGATCTGCGCGACCGTCTCGTCCGCGCGGGCCTCGTCCTGTCGGTAGGAGACGACGACGCGGTGCCCGGCCGCGGCCAACTCGAACGCGATCGCGCGGCCGATCCCTCGGGAGCCCCCCGTGACGAGCGCCGTCTTCATGCGCCGGCCAGACTATCCGACACCGACCGGATGGCCGCGAGCGAGCCGGTCGGGCGGCAAACGGTCGTCCGATCGATCCAGCGCGCCATCTTCGACAGCATGTCCCCGGGACCCACCTCCACGAACGACCGGAGCCCGTCGGTGACCATCGCCTCGTAGGTCTCCTTCCACAGAGTCGGGTGGATGAACTCGGTGCCGAGGAGCTCACGGACCTGGTCCGCGGTGGTCGCGAGGCGCCCGTCCGGCCCGTAGTACGGCACCGCCGGCGCCCGGATGGAGCGGCACGCCGCCACGACCGGGGCGACGGCCTCCGCGACCGGATCCATGAGGGGACTGTGAATCGGCCAACTCATCGAGAGGCGAAGCACGGTCAGCGAGCGGGGAGCGAGAAGGGAGAGCGCCTCCTCCACGGCTTCGGAGAGCCCCGTGAGCACGAACTGGGTCGAGGCGTTGACGTTCCCGATCCAGACCGGCCGGCCCCGCGCGCGGAGATCCTCACAGATTTCGTCCACCGTCTCGCGCCGAGCGCCGACGACGGCGCCCATCGAGCCGTGAATCTCGAGCCGCTCGGTTTCCCGCCAGACCGCGACGAGGATGTCGAGAGCCTCTTCGTAGAAGATCGCTCCCGCCGCGACAAGCGCCGCATAGTTGCCGAGGCTGTAGCCGGCGATCGCCGAGGGGCGAACTCCCTGCCGCTCGAGGGCGCGAGCGGCGAGGGTCGAGACGAGGTACACACCGGCCTGCGCCGCGAGGTTTTCGTGGAGGTCGTCGTCCGGTCCCTGGAAGAGGATCCGTTCGAGGTCGCGGCCGCACCGCGCCGACGTCTCTTCGAAGAGATCGCGAGCGGCCGGATCCGAGTCCCAGAAGTCCCGGCCCATCCCGACGGTCTCCGCGAGCTGGCCGGAGAAGACGAACCCTGTCCCGCTCATGCGGCTTCGAGTGTCGGAAGAACGTCCCGAAGGGGGACGCTCCGCTCGGCCGCGAGCCAGCGGCGGAACCTCGCGGGAAGTCCGCCGAGCCCGAGGAAGTGCACGGTCCGCAGGAGCGGAGGGAGCCCGTCCATCCGGGGATGCTCCGGGTCGAACTCCCACGGGTGGAACGTGAAGACCGCCGGGAATCCGCGGTCGCGATAGGCCCGCTCCGCCGCGGCGATCCGCTCCTCCGGAAGCGTTCGGAATGGCCAGCCGCCGCCGACCGGAAGGCGCCGGCCGTAACCCCGTCCGGTGAGAGGAGGAACCTCGAGGATGGACGAGCCGTTGCGCGCGACCCGGTAGGGGCCCAGTGGATTGTCGGATCGGCCGAGCGGAGGCACCGCGGTCGCCGACGCGTCGCAGAGGAAATCCTCCTCCGAGAGGATCGCGAGCGCCGGATCCCCGGGATGGCGGATCGACCACTCCGCGGCCCGGTGGGCGCGGCACCGGACCCCCCCGGCGTCCTCGATTGCGGTCCGGGCGGCGACGAGGTCCGCGCGGAACTCGTCCGCGGTCATTTCATCGGCACGGCGGTGCCGGTCGCCGTGGACGCCGACCTCGTGCCCTCGCCGCAACGCTTCGCGCACGAGGTGCGGACTCCGCCGCGCGATCCAGCCGAGAAAGAAGAAGGTCGCGCGGTGTCCCCGCTCTTCGAGGAGGTCGAGCAGCAGGGTAAACGTCGTCTCGATCCGGGAGGGAAAAGAGTCCCATCGCCGCCAGTCGGAGTAGTAGTCCTCGCCGCAGACGTGGAACCAGTCCTCCACGTCGATGGTGAGGACGCGGGGAGCAGGGCCGGCGGTGCGGAGGAGGGTGACTTGGGGTTCGGGCACGGAGGCAAATTGTACCGGCGGCTGCGCTACCGCCATGGGATCGTGCGCCGCGGCCGTTTGCTCTCTACACCGGCGCGTCGAGCCCCGGCTCAAACAGCCAGGCCTGTCATCCTGAGCGAAGCGAAGGATCCCTCGAACGCAAGGGATTCTTCGCCGCTTCGCGGCTCAGAATGACATTGGCTCGCTCAGTCCACCTCGAACACCTTGTAGTACACCGCGCCCCACGAGATCGTCCATGTGTCGCGAAACGGCCGGTAGTGCGAGCGAGCTCCCGCGTAGATCGCGCGCACCGGCACGCTCCGAAACCGGCGCACGTGGGGTGCGGCCTTGAGAAGGATCTCGGTTTCGATCGAGTACCCCTTCGCCGAGAGCGAGAGGCGCCGCAGGAGGGAAGCGGCGATCACCCGGAAACCGG
This sequence comes from Thermoanaerobaculia bacterium, assembly GCA_046717185.1. Lineage (GTDB taxonomy): Bacteria > Acidobacteriota > Thermoanaerobaculia > UBA5066 > Gp7-AA6 > Gp7-AA6. The sequence continues at coordinate 2,620 of JBKJVY010000194.1, read as the reverse complement.
ACTGGCCGTCTTCGACCTCGTGTCCCGTCATGCGCGTCAGGATGAGGCTTCCGATCTCGTTCGTCCGGAAACGGGCCTTCGGTATGCCGTCTCTCCCCACCATTCGGGAGCCGATCACGAAGTCGTCCCCGCTTCGGGCCGCCCCGAAGAGCCCGGGCAGGTCGTCCGGGTCGTGCTGCCCGTCCGCGTCCACGAAGGCGACGTGGCTTGCGTTCGTCGGAAGAACGAGGGCAAGCCCCGCCCGGAGCGCGGCGCCCTTTCCGCCGTTCGACGGAAGCTGGAGCACCCGGGCCCCGGCGCGCTCCGCCGCCTCGCTCGTCCGATCGGTCGAGCCGTCGTCGACGACGATCACCTCGGGCACGTGACGGTGCAGGCCTTCGACGACCGCGCCGACGGTCTCCGCCGCCTGATAGGCGGGTACGATCGCGACCGGTCGGAACTCGCCTTCCACGCGGAGATCGTAGCTTGCGATCCGCGCACGCGGAGAACCGAGAACGGATCGCTCAGAACATCTCTCGTTGACTCTTCGTCCGCGCTTGTGAAAAAGTTCACAACCCGCGCGGCCCCGGCAACACGCCGCGCAGGCCGAAACGGGCGCGAGGTGCGGATGGCCCAAAGCTATCTCCCGATCCTCATCCTGATGTTCTTCGCGATCGGCGTCGCCGGCGTCGTGATCCTTCTCTCGGCCGTCCTCGGCCCCCGCCTCCGGACCCGGCGCAAGCTCGACACGTACGAGAGCGGAATGCCGCTAGTCGACGCGTCGCACAAGCGCATTTCGATCCAGTTCTTTCTGATTGCGATGGTGTTCATCCTGTTCGACGTCGAAATCGCGTTCCTCTATCCGTGGGCGGTCGTGTTTCGCGAAGGCGGGATCCCGCTCTTCGTCGAGATGCTCGTCTTCCTCGGGATCCTCGGCGTCGGTTACGCCTACCTCTGGAAGAAGAAGGCCTTCGACTGGTGATCGGCCGCCGATACGGGGTCGAGTCTTCCGGACGCCCGGCTGAGTTCCCGCTGGAGGCGCGCGAGCGGATCGACCGGATCCTCGCCCGGTACCCGACGAAGCAGGCCGCGCTCCTGCCGATCCTCTGGGTCGCCCAGGAGACGTGGGGCTGGGTGTCGCGCGAAGCGGCGGAAGAGGTCGCCCGGATCGTGGACGTCCCGCCCGCCCACGTGTCGGGCGTCCTCACGTTCTACACGATGTACAACCTCGCGCCCGTCGGCCGGCACCTCCTCCAGTTCTGCACGTCGATCTCCTGCCATCTCGCCGGGGCCGGAGATCTCCTCGAGCACTGCCGGCGGCGGCTCGGAATCGACATGGGCCAGACGACTCCCGACGGGAAATTCACGCTCACGGAAGTCGAGTGCATCGCCGGCTGCGACCGCGCCCCCTCGATGATGGTCAACGACGCGTACCACGAGCCCATGGACGCGGGGAAGCTCGACGCCCTCCTGGAGCGCCTGCGATGACGTTCGAGCCCGTCCTCCTCGCCCGAGTCGGCCGCGAACGGTCCCAGGACATCGGCACGTACATCGCCGACGGCGGCTACGAGACGCTCCGGAAGGTCCTGGCCGGCGGCGCGACCCCGGAGTCCGTTACCGAAGAGGTGAAGAAGTCGGGTCTGCGCGGCCGCGGCGGGGCCGGATTCCCCACGGGCGTCAAATGGAGCTTCGTTCCGAAGGACACGAAGGGCAAGCCGGTCTACCTTCTCTGCAACGCCGACGAGTCGGAGCCGGGGACGTTCAAGGACCGCCTCCTCATGGAGGCGGATCCCCACCAGCTCCTCGAAGGACAGATCCTCTCCGCCTTCGCACTCCGGTGCCGCACGTCCTACATCTACATCCGCGGGGAGTTCTTTCACGGCGCCCGCGTGCTCGTTCGAGCCATCGAAGAGGCCTACCGCGAGGGCTTCCTCGGCGAGAACGTTCTCGGGTCGGGGTTCTCCCACGACATCACCGTCCATCGCGGCGCGGGCGCCTACATCTGCGGCGAGGAGACCGGGTTGATCGAAAGCCTCGAGGGCAAGCGCGGCCAGCCGCGGATCAAGCCCCCATTTCCAGCGGTCTTCGGCGTCTTCGGCGCGCCGACGATCGTGAACAACGTCGAGACGCTCTGTTGCGTGACCCACATCATGCGCCGCGGAGCGGAGTGGTTCGCGAAGATCGGACGCAACGAGAAGAACACGGGCCCCAAGCTCTACTGCCTCTCGGGTCACGTCAACCGGCCGGGCGTTTACGAGGCGCCCATGGGCCTGCAGATGAAGGATCTCCTATTCGGCCAGGACTTCGGACAGGGAATGAAAGACGGCCGGAAAGTGAAAGCGGTCATCCCGGGAGGAGCATCCGCGGCGATGCTCACGCCGGACGAGATCGAGGACTGCCCGCTCGACTTCGACGGGCTCGCCGCGAAGAAGTCCATGCTGGGGTCCGCCGCGATCATCGTCATGAACGAAGACACCTGCATCGTCGACGCGGCGACGAACCTCGCGAAGTTCTTCTCTCACGAGTCGTGCGGTCAGTGCACGCCGTGCCGCGAGGGAACGCCGTGGCTGCATCGCGTGCTCTCCCGGATCGAGGGGGGCGAAGGCCGGTTGGAAGACATCGACCTGCTGGAGAAGATCTC